>NZ_JBNNFM010000010.1:0-153307 GCF_050267765.1 Flavobacterium sp. NPDC079362
GTATCGTAAATTAAGAACCGCCTTGGTACGGATCCGTATGCCGGGTGGTGTGGAAGGTCGCCTAGGGAATTAATCCCTAGGCTCCTATCCGATTAAGTGCAATGGTATTTCTTTGAATGTTAATTGATCTGAATGAAATGCTCTTTTCTTAAATCAATTTCTCTTCTTTAATAAAAGTCTCCGTCTGTAATTTTTACAATTACAAATCTCTTATCATTTCGTTTTTAACTTTTAGCATTGCTATTACAAGATAAATTGAGGCTTTGTATAGTTTTTGATGAGAAAATTGAGAATAAAAACGGACAGATAGGTCAAAGATTATTGCTATTTTGGGATTCTTAAAACGATACTATTATCAAACCCAAAAAGATTATTTATGATTAAAAAGTTAATCTCAATATTTACAGCATTTGCGTTTATGTTGATTCTATGCAGTTTTATAACATCAAATTTATCAGATGAAAAAAAACAAGACAATAAGATACAAGGCAAGATTGTTTACAACAAGAAGAAACATAACGTAGTATTATCATGGCCGGCATTTGGTACTTCAGGAAATTATGTAATTACAAAAGCAGGCAGTCGTTTGGCATCAGATTTTATTGCTCTTGGCTCGACTTCAAAATTGACATTTACAGACAATAAGCCAAACGCAGATAAATATGAGAACTATTATAAAGTTACCCGCAATGATATAGCCTTAATAATTTCGTTGGAGAATCAAATTTTTGGTGACAATATGTATTTCTACGATAGAAAATATGAAAAAGCAGAAACTGCCCGAAACGAAATTAATTCGCAGTTTGGTGCTATTGGTCTCGGCGGATCAAATGGTGAGTTTACTACAAAACGTCAGGCCTATTATTTTAAAGCTAATATTAAAGGTCAAACGTATGATTCCGGTGGATCGGGTTCCGCATCATCGGCGACTGCTAATTCAATAGAATTAGGATTCTATTCTCATATTGGAGGTTTAGGCAAAGTACCATCAGATGTAAAGTTGGGTTCTATATTTACAAGGCCTCACCTTTCGGGAGGAGCAAATGCTACATGTACATTTTGGCGTTCTGTTGAAAATGTGGCTGTAATGCGAGATTTTGCCTGGACAGTTTCTCAATCTACCAGTGCACGAAGAATGTCGATTGAAAGTGCTTCTAAATATATCTCGGATATTGGTGACACTAACTTCTGGGGCAGCGGTGGTTTTATTGCTGATACTCATTATACATCAACAAGACCAGACTGGGGCGGACAACAACAATGGTACACCAGGAATGCTGTTTTTCCTTCAGGCTCAGGAGCTATGGGCGGTTCATACAATATGGTTTGGCAAGGCTGCGTGAATCCTCCACAAGCAGATGATGCCAATTCTCCAATTCCTGTGACACCTATTATCAGAGAAAAACCTTTTCTTTTTATTGATAATGATGGCGAATACAAAGTGTTTGTTCCCGCATGGCAAAAGGATAGAGTGGGGGTTTCCTGGTCTGCAACAGATATGGGCAAAGGTAAAATTCAGGATTTGCTTATGGATTGGTATGTTGCCAAAGAAGGCGACACTGATGTAGAAATCAATAATGCGCTAAAAGCCGGTAAAAATATATTTTTTACACCAGGGCATTATGCGTTGAATGCTCCTATTCAGGTAAATAAAAAAGATGCAATACTTCTGGGTGCCGGAATAGCTTCGGTAACTTTAGAGCCTACTGAAAAGAATACTTGGGGATGTATTTTTGCTGACGACAAAGACGGAATTATCATTGCCGGACTTCTTATGGATTCATTCAACAGTACAACGTATCAAGTTAGAATTGGTGACGAAGGCGCAAATGCTGACCATTCTGCAGATCCTATCTTGCTTACAGATATTACTTGTAGAGTAGGAGGAGTTCAGTCAAAAAATATTCAGATACAAACTTCTATGCAAATAAACAGCAACAATGTAGTCGGGGATCATTTCTGGTTTTGGCGTGCCGATCATGGTTCACAAAAAGGCGGAGATGTTCGTTGGGCAAGAGACAGGTGTAAAAACGGACTTATTGTTGTTGGTGATGATGTTACACTTTATGCTTTATTTGCAGAACATTATCAAGAATATGAAGTGTTGTGGTTAGGAGAACGAGGCAGGACTTTTTTCTTTCAAAACGAACCGCCGTACGATGCTCCAAATCAGGCAAGCTGGAGTAGTCAGGATGGAAGGGTTGATGGTTATGCAGCATTCAAAGTAGCAAATACAGTCAAAGAACATCACAGTATAGGAATGGGGTCTTACGCAGTTTTTACAGGAAATGGTGAAATCGTAAACAAGAAAAATGGTTTTGAAATACCGAATAGTCCAAATGTAAAACTCGAAAAAATGTGTATCACCCGTTTTGCAGGTCCTGGTAATATTCAAAATGTTGTCAATGGTATTGGCGGCAGTACGGCAACTGGTGTAAAACGTGTAGCATTATTCAGTAATGGCGATGGGATCCAACCTTATGATGAAAAATTTGATTTGCCTAGTCGTGAATCATATCCTGCCTATATTGCTACTGAGAAGTAAATAATAAAGGTAGATTTTTGCTGGAAAATCTTAAAAAAAACTCTGAAGATCAAATGTCATCAGAGTTTTTTTATTTGATGCCAAGGTTTTCTCGATTTCAAGTGGATTATTATAACCATGCTTCTTGTTTGTAATATTCAAACATAGCCAACGGTTTCAACCGTTTGGGCGCAATATTTTTTACAAATATATTATTTATGATGCATTATCATAAAACGTTTCCCATAGTTGAAACCACGGTCTATATTTGAAACGGAATTGTTTTTGAATTGATTTTCAGTTTTATACAAAAAAAAAAGCCTTTTCAAGAAGATGAAAAGACTTTTGTCGGGGTGGCAGGATTCGAACCTGCGGCCTCCTGCTCCCAAAGCAGGCGCGATAACCGGGCTACGCTACACCCCGTAAGCGGATGCAAAGATAGTAATAAATTCGAATTACAAAAGAAAAATATTAAAATAAATAAAACTTATTTTGAGATAGTTATTTAGGATTTGATTTGATGGTAGTTTTTTATAATAAAGTTTACCTTTGCATCACTTAAAACTATACATATTATGTCAGATACAATCGAAAAAATTAAATGCCTAATTATTGGTTCTGGTCCAGCAGGTTATACTGCGGCTATTTATGCAGCCAGAGCAAATATGAATCCAGTTTTATATCAAGGAATGCAACCTGGCGGTCAATTGACTACGACAAATGAAGTGGAAAATTTCCCTGGTTATGTTGATGGTGTTACAGGACCTGAAATGATGATTCAATTGCAAGAGCAAGCAAAACGCTTTGGTTCAGATATTCGTGATGGCTGGGCTACTAAAGTTGATTTTTCAGGAGATATTAAAAAAGTTTGGATTAACGATTCTATCGAATTACACTGCGAAACTGTTATTATTTCGACAGGTGCATCTGCTAAATATTTAGGATTACCATCAGAACAACATTATTTGCAAATGGGTGGCGGAGTTTCTGCTTGTGCTGTTTGTGACGGATTTTTCTACCGTAACCAGGAAGTTGTAATTGTTGGAGCTGGAGATTCTGCTTGTGAAGAAGCACATTACTTATCTAAACTTTGTAAAAAAGTAACGATGTTAGTAAGAAGCGAAAAATTCAGGGCTTCTAAAATTATGGAAGAACGCGTTCGTAAAACTGAAAATATCGAAATTTTATTGAACCACGATACTATTGAAGTATTAGGTGACCAACAAGTAGTACACGCAATTAAAGCGTTGAACAAAACTACAGGTGAAGTTATTGAAATTCCTGCTACAGGATTTTTCGTAGCCATTGGACACAAACCAAATACAGATATTTTTGCAGATTATATTACTCTTGATGAAACAGGATATATTGTAAACGTTCCCGGAACATCTAAAACAAATGTTGATGGTGTTTTCGTAGCGGGAGATGCTGCTGATCATGTATATCGTCAGGCAATTACTGCTGCCGGAACAGGATGTATGGCTGCATTAGATGCTGAGAGATATTTAGCTTCAAAAGAGTAAGTTTTCATTCTCAGTTTTCAGTTATTTAAATGTGAACAGAACTATAAAATAAAAGTCCCAATCTTAAATCGATTGGGACTTTTTATTTTGTAAGCGATCTCACTGCAAACTGTGACTATAAACTGAGACTGAAAAATGTGACTAAAAAAACTACTTAATTTTCTTAATCAGTTTTGCTTCTTCAGAAAAACGAGTCAGGGTAATGGCCGGGCTTCCAAAAAGAGAAAGCTCTGCTTTGTCTCCAAGAGCGATCGAAATTGTAGTATCTGCCAAAACTGATCCAATTGCATAATTTTCAGCGGTAACATTAGCTTCTTTCAAAGTAAATTTTGTTCCTGTAAAGATTGAATTGTTGTCTAACCGAATCGTTGCTTTTTCGGCAATTCCTTCAATATTAGCAACAGCTTTCTGGTACAAATCGCATTTGAATTTTATTGCTGATACTAATGTTTTAATTGACGCATTTTTGCTTAGTTGTAAATTAGCGTCTTCTGATTTTAAATTCAATTCGGTTTTGGATTTGTCATCAGCAAATAATGTGAATTTTTTTGAATTTACATTCAGGAATAATTTCGAAAAATCAAAAGTATTAAAAGTGATATCCTCTAACTGAAGTTCTTGTATCGCATAAATCACAGCGTCATTTTTAGCAATTACTTGTTTTAGTGAGTTGGTATAAGTAACACGTACGATTAGTTTTTTATAAATTGTACTTTCTTTTGAAGTGTATAAGCGAAGGACTTTTTCTCTTAAATCCATTCCGATAATATCATGTAAATTATCGTCGGCTTCAATTTTGATTTCGTTTTTTTCTCCTTTTTCCAGGTAAACTTCCAAGTTGTCATCGGCTTCAATACCATCAAATTCCCCTACTTCTTTTACGGAAGTAGTTACGATTTTAGATCCTTTTATTTTTTCTCTTCTTTGAGCAAAAGTTAGCGTCGTAACCAATAATAATAGGAGTAAGGCTGTATTCTTTTTCATTAATTCTAGATTTGATTTTCACAAATATAAAAAAATCATCCACTTTCGATGAATGATTTTTTTATATTTAACAGATTAATAGGGTTTATCCCTGGCTGATACTTCCTCCAGAATTCGAAGTTTTCTCTATTGTTTTAGGTGTAATGTCGTAATTAATACTTGCTCCACTATTGGCTTCCGCTTTTAAACTTACAATTGGGTGCACATTTACGCTTGCACCACTTGAAGCCTCTGCATGAACTTCATTTGCAAATAATTTACTGGCGTTTATGCCGGAACCGCTAGATGCTGCAACTTTGAGCCTTAATGCTTTTCCTTTTAAGTCAATTGTACTTCCGCTTCCGGAATCAGCAGAAATATTATCAAATTCCAAATTAATATCTATTGACGCTGCACTTGAAGTTTCGATATCAATATCCTCGCCCTGAAGAAGCCCTTTGCTTACCAGATTAGAAGCGCTTGATGCTTCCAGCTTGTTGATTTTTGGCATTTTTACAGTTACAGTTTTCTTAGTAATATCCCTAAAAGAGCTGTATTTGCATTTTACAATTAGAGTTCCGTTTTCAACAGTAGTAATAATTTCTTTCTGTAAATTGTCATCAGCTTCAACGACGATTTCTGTTGAATCTGATTGTATAATTACTAAATCGATGGCATTACTTACGGATACTTTAGTAAAATCTCCGTTAACGATTCGTTTTTCAGTTGTAACATTTCCGCTTCCTTCAATTGAGTTCACATTAAAATTACAAGAGGCAAACAATAATGCAGTAATAGTTGCAATAAGAAATTTCGTAATATGAATGATTATTTTTATCATGGCTTAGTTAATTTTAATTATAACTCCGTTTTTGTCAGTGGTTAATCTGCCGTTAGTTTTTTTTCCGTTTAAAACTTCTTTTCCGTTAATTTTAATTGAAACTTCGTTTACGCTGTCATTTTCAATTACGTTTTCCTCATCTGAATCATTATAGTCATTTTCATTTGATGGGCAATTCAGACATTTAATTTTTGAACCTTCAACTTTATAATTGTAATTACCGCTAAAGTGCAAGTTGAAAAAATCATTTTCTGAGTCATCATAATCTTGTACAGAAGCATCTGGTTTGAATAACTGACCTTCAGGTAAGTATAAATATACATCAACTTCCTGACCTCTAAATTTGTTTTTTACATCAGTAAGGAAGTAATTATCCAAAACTAAATGATTTCCGTTGATCTGATATTTGTAGTTAATTTTCTCCGCCCTTTGTTTCGCAGATGACAATGAATTTCCTCTTGCCGTTTTTTCTATTTGTATATAAGGAGCGGCTTCATCAGTGCGCAAAACATGCAAGCGAACATCGTTTGAGTAGATTAATTGATTGTTTGCTGAATCTTGTACTAACTCAAATTCTCTATGATGATTAAGATCTTTTGCATAATAATCGTTGTATCTGAATTTTACAAATAATGTGTCTTTTGTACTAATATTGAGTATTTTTTTCTCTAGTGATCTATTGTCGTATGAGATTTCAGTCGCTTGTTTAATTCCAATACTAATAGTAATGGCAACTGCTATAATCCAGATGGCTAATAAAGTATACTTTGTTATATTGCCAATTGATTTTAAGTTTGGAGATAACAATTTGAAACCTAAAAGTGTCAAAAAGAAAAACGGAATCCCAACAGCAAAGAACATTAATAAACCAAATGACCATAGAGGATAATCTGTAAAGTTTCCTGCTTCAACGAAGTTTTGCCAAGGGAAATCAATAAAGATATTAGTTCCAAGAGTAAAAACTCCAATCAATAACATGATTAAAATACTTAGTCCTGACATGATTAAGATTACGCCTAAAAATTTAGCGAAGATTTTAAAAACAGTCATAATAAAGTCTCCAAATGAACTACTTATTCTCTCAGCTCCTGACTTTACCTGGTTTCCCATTGCATCATAATCTGCGTTTTTAAATTTATCAGATAAGGATTCAATTTCTTCACGTACCTTTTTTTCAATGTTCGAAATAGTAACCGGTTCACCAGTCATTTCTAATTTTTCTGATGTTGTAACCGCTTCCGGAGTTACGATCCAAAGAACGAAATAAGCTAAAATTCCAGTTCCAAAACCTGCAAAAACAAATACTAAGAATAAGATTTTTATCCAGACAGCATCAATTCCAAAGTAGTGACCTAATCCGGTTGCAACACCACCAATCATACCTTTTTCTTTGTCACGGTATAATTTTTTATGTTTTCTGTTACCATAATCATTAAAAGACTGATTTGTTTTTTCTTCGTCTTCAAGAATATAATCTTCGGGTTGCCCCATAACTGTAATCACTTCTTCAACGTCTTTCAGTCCTACAACATGTTTGTCGCTTTTTTGTTTCTCGATTAATAATTCAGAAACACGCATTTCGATATCCTTAATAATTTCATCCTGACCAGACGAGTTGTTTAGTGATCGTTTTATAGCGTCAAAATAGCGTGTCAATTTTAAATATGCATCTTCATCAATGTGAAAGACCATACCGCCTAAGTTAATATTTACTGTTTTGTTCATGACTTATTGATTTTGATTGGTGATTAGATTTACAGCATCAGACAATTCTGTCCAGGTACCGTTAAGTTCGTTTAAAAATGTTTGTCCTATTTCGGTTAATCCATAATATTTTCGTGGTGGTCCTGATGTCGATTCTTCCCATCTATAATTGAGCAAACCGTCGTTTTTCAGCCTGGTTAGAAGTGGGTAAACAGTTCCCTCAACAACTAGTAATTTTGCGTTTTTTAAAGTGTCTAATATTTCTGATGTGTATGCGTCTTTTTCTTTTAATACTGATAAGATGCAAAACTCAAGAACACCTTTGCGCATCTGTGCTTTTGTGTTTTCAATGTTCATAATTTCATTTTGTTTTTTTTAGATTGAACAATTCGTTTTTTGATTGATGATGATTGATTGATGATTGATTTCGAAACTATTCTTGTTGATTGCCTGAAAAGTTCCAACTATAACTTTTAATTTTTTATGTCACACTGAGCGTTTCTCTAATTACTTTATAAAAGGAATCGTAAGCGGATATTTATATAATTCTCCGTTTGAAGCTTTTACCGAAGCGTAAATCACTAAAAAGAATTCAACAAATTTTAATAATCCAAAAAGTAAAACTGCCGTTGCCCCAATACTTAATAATGTGATGTTTCCTTGAAAATTAAAATTTCTGATGATAAAATCTTCGTCGTTAAAAACGGCTTCCAAAGGAATGTTTTGTAAAAAAACAGTTAGAAAGATGGGTATTGCAATTAAGGCTAAAATTAAAGTATAAAGCAAAATACTTAATTGAAAATTCAATGCCTGTTTTCCGTGGTGATTTACAAATTCTGATTTGTCTTTGTAACTTGTCCAGAATAATACTGGAAAAATATAGTTCCCAAACGGAATGATATACTGGCTTAAAGTGCTTAAATGCGTAAACGCTGCAATGTTTTTTTCTGATGTTGTTTCCATGATGAGTGGTGTTGTTGTTGCCATGATTAAAAGTATATAGTATTTTCTTATGCAAATATATATCTAAAAGACAGTATCTTGTTTTGCATAGTACCTAAAATTAACATAATTTTAACAAAGTTAAAATTTGAAATCAACTTATAATGTTCTGAAAATCATTCGGAAGACTTGATTTTATTGAGGTATTTGGAAAGTAATTGTAAGTTATTGTGCATGCATAGTTTTTTTGTATTTTTACATAAAAAAATAAATATCATGGCAATATCAGTTTCTAAACTCAACAAATTTGTATTATTCAAATTACCATCTGCATACATTTGCGGTGTTCGTGTAAAGGCAATCGACGAAGATAGATGCGTGGTAAGTGTAAAACACAGATGGATTAATCAGAATCCTTTTAACTCGATGTATTTTGCTGTTCAGGCAATGGCAGCAGAGTTAACTACAGGAGCTTTGGTAATCTCCCAAATTCAGCAAAGCGGAAAAAAGATCTCGATGCTGGTAGCCAATAATAAAGGAAACTTTACTAAAAAAGCAACCGGAAGAATAACATTCGTTTGTAACGATGGACATTTAATAGCCGATGCTATTAAACAGACAATTGCAACGGGCGAGGGGCAAACGTTCTGGATGAAATCCATAGGAACAAATGAAGAAGGCATTCAGGTTTCTGAAATGGATTTTGAATGGAGTGTGAGGCTGAAATAGTTTCTTTTTCATCACTGATCAAAGGGATTAAAAAGATTTTTGAATGGATAACTTTTTCAAAGTTAGATGCATAGTTTTTTTGTCGTGAAAATTAGTAAAATTCGTCGCGAAAAAAAAACATAAAAAAGGCTTCGAAATTATTGAGGGCACTGAAAAAGTCCTTTAAAGTTAAAAAGGTAATTTTATAAATAAAATGGAGGCTCTGAGAATCGTCTGTACGAAAGTGTTCTTCGTCATCTATCCGAGGATATCAAAGAAAAAGAAGCTGTTTTCGTATTTGAAAACAGCCTCTTTTGATAAACGGTTACTTTTTCAGTGCCTTCAAATTATTCGAAGCCTTTTTGTTTAAATACGTGTTACGATTATTTTTTAGCGCAACATTTTTTGTCTTTGTCACTTGATTTTTAGAACAGGTTTTTTTCTAGCTTTCTCTTTTTTAGGAGCCGGTTTTGTTTCTTATGCTTGTAATCCAATTGTATATGGTTTACAAAACAATTAATAATTAAGATTCAATCCAAACCCAACCCCCATATCACTATCATAATGTGTTGTAATCCCAAAGTTTCTGGCAACCACATATTTTAGACCCGCCATATATTCTTTATCTGTATTCCACATTAAGTTCATTCGCAAACGTCTTGAAAGCGGAATGTCTTTTCTTTCAAATTTTATTCGCACGTTTCCATCTGTAAAAACTTCTACTTGTGCTTTTACGAGCATTGGCAAAGTATATTCGATACCAGCACTAAAAACCGAACGATTGTCTTTGGTATTGGTTTGTCCAAAAAGATTTTGTTCCTGTTCGTCTATTCCCATTTTTCTGTAACGCCAGTCAAAACCTATAAAAGGCATGAACCATTGCATTTTGCCTATGTATCGGCCAATATGTGTTTCAGTTTCATAACCGTGTTTGTCATTATAGCCTAATCTCCATTCCGTACCAATGCTCCAACGTGTGTTGCCTAACATTGCTTCTCCATCGTTTCCGTTTGACGCAAAATCATTTTCGGCCATAAAATGAAACATTCGATCGTCCATTTTTAGCATTTTGTACGCCATTTTCGGATCATGAATCAACGGATTGGGAGCTGAGTTTTCATAACTAAAAATACGTCCCATTCCCGCCATCATATGATATAAGATGTGACAATGAAAAAACCAGTCGCCATCAGCATTCGCCTGAAATTCGATAGTATCGGTTTCCATTGGCATAATATCAATTACATTTTTAAGCGGAGAATAATCACCGTGTTCATTCAGAATCCTAAAATCATGTCCGTGTAAATGCATTGGATGACGCATCATCGATCCGTTGTACAATACAATCCTGACGTTTTCACCTTTTTTGATTAAGATTTTATCCGTTTCAGAAATCACTTTATTGTCTAAACTCCAAACATATCTATTCATATTACCTGATAATTCGAAACGTAATTCCTTTACAGGTGCATCTTTTGGAAGCGTTGTCTGGGTCGGTGATTTTAACATTCCGTAATTCAGAGTTGTAATTTCGGCAGTTTCTGTAGTATCAGTTGGCATTTTCATATCCTCCATTTTCATGCCCTCCATATTGTGACCTGCGTGATTTTCCATGTTCATAGATTTGTCTTTGCCGGAAATTTCAGGATACATTACAGCATTCATGTCCATTTTGTTCAAAGACATCTTCATGCCCATATCATTCATTTCACCGTTCATCTTCATCATGCCGTTCATCATTTTCATTCCTTCAAAATACTTTAATTTTGGAAGATGCGAAACAGTCTGTTTTGTTCCTTCTCCCAGAAATAAAGAAGCTGATCCGGTTCTGTCTTCGGCTGTAGCCAAAAAAGCAAAGGCTTTATGATCTTCCGGAATCGTAACCACAACATCGTAGGTTTCAGAGACTGCAATAATTAATCGATCGACTTCTACAGGTTCAACATCATTACCGTCGCTGGATACAACTTTTATTTTTCCGCCGCCATAAGTCAGCCAGAAATAACTTGAAGCGCCACCATTTGCAATTCGCAATCGTACTTTGTCACCTGCTTTAAATTGTGAAAGCTGATCTTCATTTTTTCCGTTAATCAGGAATTTTTCATAATAAACATCACTCACATCCATGGCATTCATACGTTTCCATTCGTTCGTGATTTTTGTCGAGAACTGACCGTGCTTAATTGCTTCGGCATAACTTTGAGTAGTTCCTTTTTTTATGGCAAACCAATCGTTGGCATTGTGCAGCATTCGTTGGGCATTCTCCGGTTTCAAATCCGTCCATTCGCTTAAAATAACCGGAATAGTTGGCAAATCGTCAATCCCTTTTCTAAAAGTAGTATCGTCTTTCTTTTTATTGATGATAAAAAGTCCGTACAAACCTATTTGTTCCTGCAAACCCGAATGGCTGTGATACCAATACGTTCCGTTCTGGATAATCGGGAAAGAATATTTATGCGTTGTTCCTGCTTTTATTGGCATTTGGGTCAAATACGGAACTCCGTCTTCTTTATTTGGTAAAAATAACCCGTGCCAATGCAGCGCAGTATCTTCGTTTTTTAAATCATTGTGCACATAAATTTCGGCAATATCACCTTCGGTAAAAGTCAATGTTGGCATCGGAATTTGTCCGTTGACTGTAAGAGCGCGTTTTTCTTTTCCTGAAAAATTGACAATCGTATCGCGAACGTGCAAATCGTAACGAACTACTTTTTGAGCGTTTGCACTAAAAACAAGCAAAAAGGCAATTAGTATAGTATATAGTTTCATATTGATTTTTAAAGTTTTAGATTTCTCAATCGTAAAGCGTTTACAATTACTGAAACTGAGCTCAGACTCATGGCTAACGCCGCTAACATTGGTGAAAGCAAAATCCCGAATGCCGGGTATAAAATACCTGCTGCGATGGGAACGCCCAAGACATTATATATAAAAGCAAAGAACAAGTTCTGTTTGATATTTTTCATCACATTATAACTTAGTTTTTTAGCTTTTACAATTCCGTTCAAGTCTCCTTTTACAAGAGTAATTTTGGCGCTTTCTATGGCGACATCAGTTCCGGTTCCCATTGCGATTCCAATATTGGCTTGCGCCAAAGCAGGAGCGTCGTTGATTCCGTCACCAGCCATGGCAACAATTTTGCCTTCGGCTTGCAAACGCTGAATTTCTTTTAGTTTATCTTCAGGAAGACAATCAGCTTTAAACGAGCTTAGATGTAAATGATCCGCAACAGCTTTGGCAGTGTTGCCATTATCGCCCGTCATCATAATGACCTCAACGCCCTGATCGATTAACTCTTTGATGGCTTTTTTACTGTTTTCTTTGATCGCATCTGTGATGGTTACATAACCCAAAACAATTTTATCTACTGCGATATAAGAAACAGTTTTACCTAGATTTTGTTCGGCAGCAATCTTGTTTTCGATAGCATCAGAGATAGAAGCGCCAACCTGGATCATTAATTTTTTATTTCCCAGCGCTACTTTTGAGTTATTGACAGTTCCTGTAACTCCTTTTCCGGCGATGGCTTCAAAGTCCGGAACTTCAAGTATCGTTTGATTTTTAGCTTTGGCAAAATTAACTACGGCTTGTGCCAAAGGATGTTCGCTATGTTGATTAAGTGAGGCGATATTTTGCAGTAAATTGTCTTCATTATTATTTACGGCATAGATTTTTTCTACAGATGGTTTTCCTTCAGTAATAGTTCCGGTTTTATCTGTGATCAGAACATCAATTTTGCTCATGTTTTCTAGTGCTTCGGCATTTTTTATCAGGATTCCGACTTGCGCACCTTTTCCCACACCAACCATTACAGACATTGGTGTCGCTAATCCTAAAGCACAGGGACAAGCGATAATTAATACCGCAATGGCATTGATCAGTCCGTAAATGTAAGCGGGTTCAGGACCAAATTTTGCCCAGACAAAAAAGGTTATTATGGAAATAATGACAACGGTTGGTACAAAATATTTGGCCACGCGATCTGCTAATTTCTGGATTGGAGCACGTGAGCGGCTTGCGTCATTTACCATTTGTATGATTTGCGAAAGCAAAGTTTCTGAACCCACTTTCTCGGCAATCATGACAAACGATTTTGTTCCGTTTATGGTTCCGGCAATTACGGTATCGTCAACTTTTTTATCAACCGGAATTGGCTCTCCCGTAATCATAGCTTCATCGATACTGCTTTCCCCTGTAGTAATTTTTCCATCAACCGGAATTTTTTCTCCCGGTTTTACACGCAGTAAATCTCCTTTTTTAATATTATGGATTGAGATTACTTTGTCATTTCCATTTTCGACCAAAGTTGCTTCGGTTGGAGCTAATTTCAATAATGCTTTTATGGCGCCATTGGTTTGTCCGTGAGCTTTAGCTTCTAATAATTGTCCTAATAAAACCAAAGTTATAATAACAGTTGCAGCTTCAAAATAAAGATGAATGGTACCGTGATGCGATTTAAATTCAGAAGGGAAAATATCAGGAAAAAACATTCCCGCAATACTAAATAGAAAGGCAACACCAGTTCCAATCCCAATTAGGGTAAACATATTTAGGTTCCATGTGATGATTGATTTGTAGGCACGAACAAAAAACATCCAGCCTGCGTAAAAAAGTACCGGAAGGGTAAATAAGAACTGAACCCAATTCCAGTTTTCAATTTGCATTATTTTAAAAAGAGGATTATTAGGAATCATTTCTGACATCGAAATAATAAAGATAGGAAGCGTAAATAGAACAGCAATCTTCATCTTCTTTAATAAGTCGGTGTAGGTTTTGTTCTCTTGGTTTTCAGAGGCTTGCATGGGTACCAGATCCATACCGCAAATTGGGCAATCTCCCGGTTCGTTCGAAACAATTTCCGGATGCATCGGGCAAGTAAATTGCGCAACATTAATGGCAACTTGCTGCACTAAATCCATACCGCAAACCGGACAATCTCCGGGTTTGTTATATGTTTTATCTCCTTCGCAATGCATTGGACAATAATAAACGCCAGTTGCATTATGATTATGTGATGCAATTGATTCTTTTTTATCATGATGACCAGTATGACTTTCTTTGTTGTCACCTGAACAACAAGATTTAGCTGCAGGTTCTGAAGTTTTTTTAGAATTAGTCATCTCAATAGTATATTTTCCGGCTTCGGACAGGACTTTCTGAAATTTTTCAGTCGGAACATGTTTTTCCATTGTTATAGTGGCCAACGGAGGATCTAATGTTACTTCGGCCTGAATTTCTTCTATCGAATTCAAAGTTTTTTCGACTTTCTTACGACATCCATCGCACGACATTCCTGAAATTACATATTGATGAGTCATTGTTTCTATTTTTTTAAGTATTACAATGCAAAGTTCCGAAGTAACTATTAGTTCGGGTTGTATAATTTTGAGAATGATTTGTAAGATTTAGAAATTCTCAGGATTCAAAGTGGTTGATTTTGTGGGGTATACAAAAATAGTGATATTTTTACTTACAGAATTGTATCGTAATAAAATAGCATGATTTTTGTGTCTTAGTAATAATAAAAAATAAAGATTATGACAACGATAACTATAAACGAGCGAACCAAAGCGGGTAAAACATTGCTTGAACTTGCAAAGTTGTTGGCGGCTACAAATAAAGGTGTGAAATAGAAGAAAAAAGTCCATATAATCCTGAATTTGTGGAAAAAACAAAAAAGATAGAAGCAGATTATAATAGTGGAAAATCTAAAAGTATAACACTTGATCCAAATGATATATGGGGAAGTTTAGGGTTGAAATAACTGCAGAAACTCAAATGCATATTTCTAAACATTTGAATCAGGTAATCATTCCAGCATAAATAAGATTACAAAGATATTAGAAGAACTAATTGAAAATCCGTTTGAAGGAGTAGGAAAATCTGAGGCATTAAAACATGAACTTTCAGGATTATGGTCAAGGGAAATAAATAAAAAAGACAGACTTTTATATAGAGTTAAAGAAGAGCTGGTTACCGTTGTGGTGATTTCTGCGATGGGACATTATTCTGATAAATAGAAAACGTGCTAAATTTTAGCACGTTTTTTTTATGAAATCAGATTCATAAATTCTCAATCTGAATGCGTTTTTTATCTTTCGACTGTTTATAATGCGTAGGTGTAAAGCCCGTGATTTTCTTGAACTGATTGCTTAAATGCGCGACATTACTGTAGTTTAATAAATCGGCAATTTCGCTTAATGATAATTCATTGTAAAGTAATAACTCCTTTACCTTTTCTATTTTTTGACTGATAAAATATTTCTCGATAGTAGTATTTTCAATTTCAGAGAACAGATTACTTAGCGTGCTATAATCCTGGTTGAGGTTTTTGACTAAATAATCAGACAAATTAATTTTGAGTTCATTGTTCTTATGATGAACTAAATCGACAATAAGATTTTTTATTTTCTCTATAGTCTTACTTTTTTTATCATCAATAAAGTCAAAACCCAAATCTTGTAAGTTTTTAAGTAAAACTTCTTTTAAATTGTCCGGAATGTCATTTTGCAATTCTACTTCACCCAATTCAACAGAAACAGTCTGAAGCCCGAGTTTATCCAACTCAGACTTCACAACCATTTTACAGCGACCACACACCATGTTTTTGATGTAGATAGTCATATTTATTTAATAGTTTCTACCACATTTCCGCAAGTCAGCATTGAAGAACCGTAATACGGATTCTTAACTGCTTTTTCTTTGCTTAACCAATCTGCATCTGCCATTGGACAATATTGTTTGTAAACGGCAACATCAGATTTAGAAACTTTAATTAAATCGTATGTGTTTTTTGAAAGTGATTTAAAAGTCTCACGTTGTTTTTTAAGATCTGTTGTAGTTGAAATACTTTTTGCATCAGCTGTTAGTTTTTTTACCACTTTGATCCACGCGGTGTGTTCTGTAGTTTTTAGTTTATCCATTTTTATGGCAGTAATTGCAGCCAATAAATCTGTGGCTTTCGCTGAAGTTAGCTTAGCATCACTTTTAATTAAGGCATCTTTTACTGTAAAATAAGCATCATAAACAGATTGCAATTGACTTGAATCTGCAACTTCGATTGCAGTTGTTTCTGTTTTGATTGTATTTGCCTGAACGAAATTTGCAGTAAATAACAAGGCGATTGCTGCAGCTATAGTTGAAATTGATTTTTTCATTTTATGTGTTTTTGTAGAGAATATTTTTTTTCTCTAAGTTAAATAATTTTAATCTTTATAAAAAGTCATTCTCTGTAAAGTTACAGAGGGATACAAAGGACTGTTTTTTTTCTTGAACCTTGATGTCTTTTGGCAAAACGTAATTATGGCTGTCAGAAATAGAATTAATTTATTTTTGGCGGTAACCAGATAGAAGTAAACCCATCAGAAATACTGATGTTTTTATAATAGGGAGTTGTTTTCTCAAATGAGAAATTGAATAGATTATTATTGAACTCAAATTCATTTGCAGTTACCAGACTATAGAGTAGGCCGGAAGTTGTACAACCGGAATGATCACATTTTCTGTTGCAGCCATGTTGGTCTTTTTTAGAATTCTGATTTTTTTTGCAACAGTCTTTTTGACAAGAATCAGCAACATTCTTTTTTGAAGTAGTGTTCTTTTCATACGAAGTTTTTTCTTCTGCTTTTCCACATGCATAACCCGTATTTGACATCATAAAGAAGCCAAAAGTTATAAACAGAAATAATATGTGGAATTTTTTTGCCAATGAAAATGGTATTTAATAATACAAATTTAGATATTTTTTTTAACAGCCGCTATTTATTTAAGATTTCGAATGTTATGTTTTTTTAAAGTCCGTTGGTTTCATGTTTTTTCTCTTTTTAAAATAATTAGATAAGTGACTTTCGTCTGTAAAACCAAACTCGTATGCTATTTGTTTAATAGGCAATTGATTGTTGTGAATTCGTTTTTCGATTAAGGTAGTTCTTAGATTGTGAATATAATCGCGGTAATTAATTGTAAAGGTTCTTTTAAAATAAGCACTAAAATACGTTTCGGCAATATTAAAATGATTCGCAATAACTTTTATCTGAACTAATTTTGGCTGATAAATATTCTGATGAATGTATGAAGTGATTTGTTCGTTATCGATAGAATTTCCTTTTACGACAAGATTCATACCGCGCATAGTTTCCTTGATTAATCCAAAAATCGAAAGAATTTGATAAAATACAATAGGCGAGGTCGAAACATCGGTTTTGCAGTTATAGGCAGCAATATTTTCGATTGTGTTTTTTAATATTGTTTTGCAGGGATCGTCTAATTTTAGAACCGTTTCTTTTAGTGTTTTGTCCCTCATGAAACTTTCCGGAGTATGAATTAAAAATTCATCGCAGGTAAGGTTTTGCTTTGAGTTAAAATAATTGTCAGTAAACTTAATATAGAAAAATCGGGTTGATTTTTTTATGTCAAAATAGTGTTCGTCTTCTGGCGAAATCACAAACAGATCACCCGATTTATAAGGTAGCAAGTTGTTGTTCAGGTGATGGACTCCACTTCCTTTTTTTATATAAATAATTTCATAATAAGTGTGCGTGTGTGGTGGAAGGTGAAATTTTTCATCTTCAAATTCATCAATAACCAGGGTTTTGAATTGATTTAATTTTGGCATAACCTAAATTTACAAGTTTATATCACAAATGTACAATTTATTTTAAGCAGAACGGTCTTAAATTTGCACCATAGAAAATCTATTCCTTTCTTATAAAAACAAATGAAAAAAAGTCTTATTGCACTCTCATTAGGAGGTTTAACAATCGGTATTACCGAGTTTGTTATGATGGGTTTGTTGCCGGATATAGCCTCAGATATGAATGTTTCGATTCCCGTTGCAGGATATTTAATTTCTGCTTATGCCATTGGAGTTGTTATTGGAGCTCCTTTATTAGTAATCTTAGGGAGAAATCTTGCTCCAAAAAAAATGCTTCTGATATTAGCTTTGATGTTAACTGTTTTTAATGCGCTTTCGATTATTGCACCTACCTATAATTTTTTATTCGCGTCCAGATTTCTTTCCGGTTTACCACACGGAGCCTTTTTTGGCGTTGGTGCTGTAGTTGCCAGCCGTTTGGCTGATAAAGGCAAAGAAGCGCAGGCAATTGCAATCATGTTTTCAGGTTTAACACTGGCTAATTTAATAGGTGTACCTATTGGTACTTATATAGGACACAATTTTATATGGCGTTATACCTTTATATTAATTGCTGTTGTAGGTTTGCTAACCTTTTTGTTTATCTCTTTATGGATGCCAAATCTGGAGAAAGATCAAAATGTAAATATGAAAACGCAGTTACTGTTTTTTAAGAAAACAGAAGCCTGGTTAATCATCGGGATTACCGCTATAGGATTTGGTGGGTTGTTTGCCTGGATTAGTTATATCGCACCTTTATTGATAAATGTGTCTAAATTTTCTGCCGAGGATGTTTCGTATATTTTGATTCTAGCCGGTTTGGGAATGGTAGTAGGAAACTTTTTAGGCGGTAAACTAGCCGATAAATATTCGCCTGCACCAACAGTATTAGCTTTATTATTTGTAATGTCAATTGATTTGATTTTGGTTTATCTGTTCTCTTCAAATCAATATATATCGTTATTCCTTACTTTTTTAACCGGAGCGATTTCTTTCTCAGTTATTGCACCTATTCAAATGTTAATGATTAAAACTGCTAAAGATGCAGAAATGATTGCTTCGGCAGCATTGCAGGGAAGCTTCAATATTGGTAATGCTTTGGGAGCTTTTCTGGGAGGATTACCTTTGGCAGCGGGATATAGTTACGCGTCCCCAAATCTTATTGGCGTTGCAATGGCTGTCCTTGGTATGATTATTACGTTTGTTTTAATGCAAAAACATAAAAGTAATCTGCAGCTTCAGCGTGCTTAACATGTAGATTCTTCTTTAAAATAACAGAAGCCCTTAAACAAAATTGTTTGGGGGCTTTTTTGTGTTATGTTCCTAATTCTTTTTTAGGTTAAAGTTTTAATCGTAGGAATAGTACTGGTTTTTTGAAATGTATTAGTTCTATGATCTTTCATATTGTTTTAAATCTTCATCACTTTAGTAAAAATTTTTTAAATTTTTATCTTTTTTAAATGTTAAAACAACACTTAATAATATTGCAAATACTTTTAGTGTAATCGATTGTTTTAATTCGAAAATCGCAACAAATTTCGAAATATTAAAAATATATTTAATATTTATTTGCAACTTAAATTACATATGTCATATAAAAAAGTGCTTTTATTTTTGATATTTTATTTATTTTAGGAAATTTTTATGAGTTTTAATTTTTTGTATCAAAAAAATATTTATGTTTGTGTAATCGATTACAACTTTTTTATTGAATGAAATATTTGGCTTTACAGATATTCTAAAAAAAGCAAATTCCCACAGTATAACTGAAGAAATGAAACTTTAACAGTAAAATAAAAGTTGAAAGAGCATACTTAGAATGACCACAAAAAACCACTTAAAAACAAAAAACTAATTAATAACTTAAACAATTAACCATGAATTTTAAAGATTTATTTAACAAAGGAGCAAATTGTTGCTTTGCAGTTGTTTTCTTATTTTGTTTACTGACGAGCCATCAAATGAATGCGCAGACAGTAACACTTGAAGGAACCGTTAAAGATGCTGCAGGACTCACTTTACCGGGTGTTAATATATTAGAAAAAGGAACTAAAAATGGAACTTCTACAGATTTTGACGGGCATTATAAAATAAAGCTTACCAGTTCAAAAGCTGTATTAACCTATTCTTTTATAGGTTTTAAAACCAAAGAAGTGGCCGTTGACGGAAAAACTAAAGTTGATGTTGTTTTATCTGAAGATTCAAATGCTCTAAATGAAGTTGTCGTTGTTGGATACGGAACTGTGAAAAAAAGCGATTTAACAGGTGCTGTCTCTACTATTTCAGGTAACGATTTGAAAAAAGTACCGGTGGCAAATGTTGCTGAAGCCTTAACAGGTCGTATTGCAGGTGTACAGGTAACCTCATCAGAGGGTTCTCCCGATGCTGATATAAAAATTAGAGTTCGTGGAGGTGGTTCTCTTACTCAGGATGCTTCGCCTTTGATTATTGTGGACGGATTTCCTATAAATAATATGAATGATATTTCGTCATCTGATATTGACTCTATGACGGTTTTGAAAGATGCTGCTTCAACTGCAATATACGGATCACGTGGTGCAAATGGGGTAATTATCATTACAACTAAAAGCGGGAAAGATGGTAAAATGGCAGTAAGTCTGAACATGTTTTATGGTATGAAAAAGATGGCCAATGAAATTGATGTTTTATCGCCGGAAGATTATACTAAATGGCAATACGAGTATGCGCTGCTTTCGCAATCAGGGACAAAAGTAGCTTCTGATCCAACTTCATATACCAAGTATTTTGGAAATTGGCAAGATCACGATATGTACAAAGGTTTAAAAGGAGATGATTGGCAAAAACAAATTTTTGGACGTACTGGAGAGGTGCAAAGTCGTGATTTAGGAATCAGAGGAGGAACTGATAAACTTAATTATAATTTTAATTATGCTCATTACGATGAAAAGGCGATTATGATAGGTTCTAATTATAAACGTAACAACCTTTCCCTGGCTTTAAAAAGTAAAATAACAGATAAGATTGATGTCGCTTTTACGGTGCGCTATTCAGATACTGAAATTGATGGTGGTGGTGTAAATGAGCAAAACGAAAAATCTTCATCAGATTCACGTATGCGTACTATTGTTGGTTATGCGCCACTTCCGGTACCAGGTTTAACTTCAGATGATACATCCGGAGACGGTTCAGATGTATTGATAAATCCTTTAACATCTGTTGCAGACAATGATCGTCAACAGTTTCGTAAGAACTATAATATGTTAGGTAGTTTTGGATGGGAGCTTGCAGAAAATTTAAAATTGAAAGTAGATTTAGGTCTGGATAATTTTAACAATCTGGATTATCGTTTTTACGGATTAACTACTTATTATATTGCTAACGCTCCTGTAGGACCATTGCAAAATATGCCTGCGATGATTATGAGCGATACTAAAGACAGACGTTTTAGAAATGCAAATACATTGAATTATGATTTCAAAAAAATAATGGGTGGAAATCATCATTTGAGTGCTCTTTTAGGACAGGAAAGTATTGAATATACTTCTAATACTGTAACGAATACGATTCATGGATACCCTGTATTTTTTGATTTTGATCAGGCAAAAAAATTAACAACACAAGGAACACCACAATCAATAGATAATTATTACAGCCCTGATGATAAATTATTGTCATTTTTTGGACGTGCCAATTACGACTACAAAAACCGTTACTTATTAACAGCTACATTTCGTGCAGATGGGTCAAGTAAATTTTTAAAAGAGAATCGTTGGGGATATTTCCCGGCTTTTGCAGCGGGATGGAAAATTTCTGAAGAGAATTTTCTAAAAGATAAAACCTGGATGAATCTTTTAAAAGTAAGAGCCAGTTATGGTGAAGCAGGAAATAATAACATACCAGTTGGACAACAAGTTCAAATTTTTCAATCAACACCAACAACATGGATCAATGGCGTTACCAGTATTTGGGCACCTTCTAAAACAATGCCTAATCCTGAATTGAAATGGGAAACAACAGTTACCCAAAATGTTGGTTTGGATTTTGGATTTTTCAAAAATCGCTTAAGCGGTACTTTTGATATCTATAAAAATATTACAAGTGATTTATTAATTAACTTTTTAGTTCCTGGATCCGGATACGATTATCAATATCGTAACATGGGTGAAACACAAAATACAGGTTTTGAGGCTACTATAAATATTGTTGCAATTGATAAAGCCAAATACGGATTGAATTTTTCATTCAATATGGGAATAAACAAGAATAAAATTAACTCATTAGGTGTTATGGATAATTTTGGACAGGCTACAGGATGGGCTTCTTCACAAATTGGAGATGATTATCAGGTAGCGGTTAATTCTTCTCTAGGGTCTATGTATGGTTATAAAAATGATGGAAGATACGAAGTGTCGGACTTTGATTTTGTGGGAGGAAAATATATTTTGAAAAGTGGCGTAATGAGTACTGCTACCACTCTAGTAGGAGACGGAAGTGGTCTTAAACCCGGAGATATGAAATTGAAAGATGTTAATGGAGATGGTAAAGTAGATATAAATGATAAAACAGTTATTGGTAATGTTAATCCTAAAAGTTATGGTGGTTTTATTATCAACGGAAATGCTTATGGTTTTGATTTAATGGCAGCTTTTAACTGGAGTATTGGAAATGACATCTACAATGCTGATAAAATCGAGTTTTCGACAGCCACTGCTTCAGGAAAGTACAAAAATTTAAATTCTACTATGGCTGATGGACAGAGATGGACAAATTTAGATCCTGTTTCTGGCCAGTTAGTAACAGATCCTGCTGCATTAACAGCTCTTAATGCTAATACCACGATGTGGTCGCCATATATGAGAAGTGCTATTCTTACTGATTGGGCTGTTGAGGACGCGTCGTTTTTAAGATTGAATACTTTAACATTAGGGTATACAGCCCCTCAGATGTTTACATCTAAACTTGGAGTTTCTAAATTAAGATTTTATCTGACAGCAACTAATGTTTTTGTCTGGACAAACTACTCAGGTTCTGATCCGGAAGTGTCAACGAAAAGAAAAAATCCATTGACACCTGGGGTTGATTCAAGTCCTTATCCAAGAAGCAGACAAATGGTTTTTGGGATGAATCTTAATTTCTAATTTTAAATTATCACAAAATGAAACATAAAATAATAATAGCAGGATTGATTATTTCTGGTTTATTCAGTTCTTGCCAACAATTTGAAGACGACTATTTAGAAGCACCTGCACAATCAACATTAGACGCGTCTGTAATTTTCTCTACAGCCGGACTTGCAAAAGGAGCTATTGATGGAATAAAAGTACCATTTGCCGAGACTAACTCTTACAGAGGACGTTTTTTACCTTATTACGGATTAAACACAGATGTAGAATGGTATGCTACTTCGCAAACAGCAGGGGATAAGGCAGATTTGTGTGTTTACGATACAAAGCCAAGCAATACAGAGATGAATACTACCAATAATGCTTATTCAATGATGTTCTCAGGTATTGAGCGTGCTAATATTTGTATTAAAGGTTTACGTCAGTACGGAAATCCTTTGCCGGGAACAGAAATGGGGCAATTATTAGGAGAAGCTTTAACGCTTAGAGCTATTTACTATGCTGATTTAATTAAAGCATGGGGAGATGTTCCGGCTCGTTTTGAACCTATTACTTCTGCAACTTTATATTTGCCTAAATCAAGTAGAGACATTCTTTACAAACAATTAATTACAGATCTAGGAGAAGCATCAACATTAGTGGCATGGCCTAACGAAACTGCATATACAAGTACAGTAGAGCATATAAATAAAGCTTTTGTAAAAGCATTTAGAGCACGTTTGGCTTTGGTTTCAAGTGGTTTTCAGCAATATCCTGACGGAGTAAGAAGAAGTACAGATCCGGAACTTTCAGTGGGTAATATGTATGGATTGGCATTAAGAGAATCTCGTGAAGTGATTCAAAGTGGTGCAGCTCGTTTAGAATCTACTTTTGAGGGATTGTGGAGAAAATACAATGAAGAAAATACTACTGCCGGAGGAGAATCTCTTTGGGAGCTTCCTTTTGCTGACGGACGTGGTAGAATGCTGTTTACTTTCGCTGTAAAACACACAGCAGCCAGTGATCAATTTCAAGCTAATGGAGCCAATCGCGGTGGTGTAGCAGGTCCATTACCATTTGTTTTTTATGACTATGACCAGGCTGATGCCCGTAGAGATGTTACTTGTGTGCCTTATAAATATGGTGCAGCGGTTAATAATATTGCTAAACAAGAGTTAAACACGCTAGATACGTGGTATTTTGGTAAATACCGTTACGAATGGATGAAACGTTATGTGACTTCTACCAATGATGATGGTGTAAATAAAATGTACATGCGTTATGCAGAAGTACTTTTAATTGCTGCTGAAACAGCTAACGAATTAGAAGGTCCGGGTGCAGCTGCACCTTATCTGAAAGAAATTCGCAGAAGAGCATTCCCTGCAGCAACACAAGCTGTTAAAGTAGATCAATATGTAAATAATATTACTAGTAAAGAGGCAATGCTGAATGCAATCGTTGAAGAAAATAAATTTGAGTTTACCGGAGAAATGGAGCGTAAGCAAGCACTTATTCGTTGGAATTTGCTGAAAGTAAAATTGGATCTGGCAAAACAAAAAATGACAAATCTGTCAGCTCGAACAGGTGAATATGCTGATATACCGACAACCTTGTACTATAAATATAAAGCTGATAATGTTTCTCTTGATATCTACGGATTAAACAGAGGAGAAACAACAAATCCGGGAGCACTATATTCATCTGCTACCTGGACATGGACAGGAACAGCAGCAGATGCTAAGATAAATTCATTGTACAAACCAGGCGTGAATCCTGATAACAGACAATTCTGGCCAATATGGCAAGTGTTTATTGATGGAAGCAACAATCAATTAAAAAATGATTACGGTTATTAAGATCTTAGAAAAAATTAATAAAGTTATTATGATGAAAACAAAACATATGCTTAAAGGATTAATAGCCACATTAGTACTTGCATTTGCAGTCTCAGGCTGCGAAAGTTATAATGAGGGATTGTTAGACGGTATAGGCAATACAAGAGAATTTTCTCCAATCGCTCTAACAGCAAAAGTAAAAAATCAGACATTTGTCGAACTTAACTGGACAGTGAATCCGGCAGCGGATCATTATACAGTAGAATTTAGTGCAGATGATATAGATTTTAAAGTGATTTATAAAACGGTACAAGTTACGGGGGCTCAATTGCCATTAACAGTTCAGCTGGAAGGCGAAACAACTTATTCAATACGAGTAAAAGCAATTACAACCGGATTAGCAGATTCTAAGTGGACAGTTGCAACTGCAACTACACTTTCTGAGCAAATTTTATTTCCTGTTGCTGATGCTGATATTGAGGCAAAGCAAGTTACACTAAGATGGACTCCAAATAGTGCTGTAACACAAATTACTTCTAATCCCGGAAATCTTATTCATACGATAACTCCAGCGGAAAAAATAGCGGGAGTTGCTATAGTATCAGGTCTAACAAGTGAAACTGCTTATACCGCAACTTTGATAAACGGAACTAAGACAAGAGGTGTTAGAACTTTTACTACCGGAATCGATATAGGAACAGGTATTTTGGTTAAACCAGAAGACGACTTAAATGCTAAAATAGCAGATGCACCTGCTGGTTCTGTTTTGGTATTAATGCCAGGAGATTATACCATTTTTAAAGGGGAAATCGTGTTGAGTAAACCTATAACAATTAGAGGGTTAAGGGTTTCTGATAAACCGAAATTATATGTAAGATTTACATTCAATCCAGGTGTTACCGATGTAAGTTTAATCGATTTAAATTTTAATGGTGAAAAAACTCAAACAGATTTTGTAAGATACAATCAAAGTGGTACATATGGTAAACTATTAGTTAGCGGATGTAAAATTTATGATTATCTTGGTTCGTTTGCTATTGCAGGAAGTGCAATTGGAGCTAAGATTGAATCAATTACTGTAGACAATTCAGAACTTACAAATATCGATACTGCAGCAACAGGAGAGTTTATTGATTTTAGAGTTGGTTATGTGGCTAATATTACTCTGACAAAAAGTACATTTAACAATTGTGCCTCAACAAGAGCTTTTATTAGAGAAGATGCTACAACTTCATTTGGGACTGGACTTACAACAAATACCTTAATTGATAGTTGTACTTTCTATGGCGTTACTAATACAATTGCAGCTAGTGGATATCAAATTCTATATATTCGTTTTGCCAGTAATGCTACAATTGTCCGTAACTCATTATTTGCAGAAACAATTGCAAGATATATCAATCAAGCGACAACAAATGCACCAACATTTTCTAATAATAATTATTTCAATGCAGCTACCCTTAATCAGGCTAGTCCTGTGTCACCTCTTAAATCGGATACTGCCGGAACGGCATTAAATCCTCAATTTGCTAGTGCTGCTACCGGAGATTTTACTCTAGGTAATCAAACATTAAAAGATAATAAAGTAGGAGATCCACGTTGGATTAAATAAGAAATTTTTATAGAGTTAGTTAAAAAGGGATGCAGTTTTTTTGAACTGCATCCCTTTTTTTATACAACTAAATGCTGTTATAAAGTATCAATAATATTTACTACTTCTATAAAGGTTTCAGTAAAAATAAAATCTGTTTGAATCTATAAAAATCCGTGTGTCTTCTTAGCGGAATTCTTACTCAATATCCAGATCAAATTTTTCTAATAAACCGGCAAGTGCCGTTTGAGAAACTCTGGTTCTTTTTATTTTATTTTCAGAGGGATCAAAGGCATAATTTCTGGAAGAGCGAAAGTCTGTTTTCTCTAATACACAATCCTGAAAAGTAGCGTTCGCCAAATCGCAGTTTTTAAAAATGGCCAAAGACAAATCAGTGTTCGAGAAATCGACATCTTTAAGAGAGCAATCAATGAAGTTTGTTTTCTTCAGTTTTTTGTAAATAAAAGTGGAATAATCCAGAAGACAATCCTGAAAATTCATCGAAAATAAAAAGCTGTTACTGGCACTAAAGTCAAGCCCCATTAATTTGCAGCCAATAAATTTAATGTTTTTTAATCCTGTACCTTTTAAGGTAGAAAGCGAAAGATTACAGTTCTTGAAAGTACAGTCCAAAAAATCGATATAACTGAAATCACTTTTCGAGAAATTACAATTGATAAATTCACAATTTACAAATTCGTTATCTGATAGTTTCTGATCGGAGTAATCAATAGTGTCAAATGTTTTGTTCTGATGCAATGCCGTTTCCATATTAATAAGCTAAGGTTTAAAAGAAGTGTTTGTAAAGCAATTTATTCTAGTTCGATACAATCAAAAATGTCATTTTTCAATGCCATTTCATTTATATCAGCGTCGCTGTCAATTCTTAAAATATTATCGCAATCCTCAAGATCAAAATTCCATAAAGCATCTGGAAGCAATTGTTCGAGTAACACGTTTGCGAATTCTAATTTCGATTTTGTGTCAACGGAAGTTTTAAAAACATAAATCATAACTTGCTTTTTTTTACTTGGCAAATTTCAATAAATGCTTCTCAATTTGATAGGATTCTCTAATCAATAATTAGGACTTATCAATCAATTTTCGATATTGAACAGGGGTAATGCCCTCGCGTTTTTTAAAAAATCTGCTAAAGTAAGAATGATCCTCATGACCCACCTGCATGGCAATTTGGCTGACAGAAAGAGAGGTTTGAAAAAGTAAATATTTGGCTTCTAATAAAATGGTTTCATCAATCCATGAAGCCGCTGTTTTGTTCGTGACAGCTTTAACAGATTTGTTAAGATGATTGGGTGTCACATTCAGTAGAGAGGCATAATAACTAACCTGATGATAATTTTTGACATTTTGATGAATTAATTCTCTGAATTTAGTAGTAAGAATTTCTGCTGCCGACACATTTTTAGAAGCTTTTACCGTGTTTCTATTCATCTCATAAAACAGGGCAATTAAATAAGCTTGTACAATATCCAAATTAGCTGTTTCAGTTTCAGTATATTCAGTTTGCAGTCTATTTAAGATCGCAATAATTGATGCCGTGTCATTGGCTGATAAACTCACTTTTGGGTTTCCTGATATTTTCAGAAAATCAAAATCATTCAATATTTCACGATTGGCATATTTTCCAATTAAAATATCAGGATGAAATTGACATACATAACCGGTATGTGAATTATTAATGTTTTTTATCGAAAAAACCTGACCTGCCGGTACCACAATAATTTCATTAGGAACAGTTTGATATTCCTGGTATCCCACTTTCATTGTTTGACTGCCAGATGCAATAAAAAGTAATGTATGGCAACTGTGTTTAGATGGAGGAACAGGATATTGCAGGCCCACTATTTCATTCATTTGTAAACAAAAAAAGTGATCAGAATTTGATTTAAAAAGTAAATGTGCAGGATTATCTTCGCCTAAGAACTTCTCCCTGAATCCTTTTGCTTCGTAGGTTTTTACTTTTTCGATTGTTTTGCTTTTCATCGTTTAATAGTACAATCTAAAATCGAGCAATTTGCACAAAGCATAATGTTTTTGGTACAATTCCTCTACCACTTCTGTAATGTCGTCATTGTCCTGATAGAGACTAAAAAAGGCTTTGTCAATAGTGCTGCAACTGGCAATTTTATTATAAGTAGATCCGTAACCCGAAATGGCTCGCGCGCCGGTTATATCCAGGAAATATTGTGCTTCTTCGTTGTTGAGGTCCAAAACCTTTAGATTCGCAAAATGAATAATTTTCCCCTTCATTTTCCCTTCAAAAAGTTCCGCTATTTCTTCTAAACTATAGTAATAATCATGAAGGCATATCGTATTGGCTTCACCCGGCATTACCAAATAAATGATTTCATAATCCTTAAAATTATGATCTTCATAAAGCAATACATTCAAGCTTTCTTCTAATCCTTCGATAGTATCGCAGGTTTTATAAATACTAGCAATACCCTGATCAATTGCAATTTCTTCTAAGTTTTGTACCACTAAAGTTGCTCTGTCGTCGTCTACGTCTGGAACACCTTCGAGGCAGAAGATGAATTTTTCGTAATCCATATCATTATGTTTTCCGGTTGCTGATAAGTCTTTGTTTTTCCTTTCTCACAAAAGTATTTTTTATTGTCGAAAAACTGCTATCCGAAAAGTTTTTTAACGCATTTTTGACATTGAAGAAATAAATAGCAATTCACCGCTGCTATAAATACAATCTTTTCAACTTCAACAAAAGAGGTATCTGTAAAAATAAATCTGCAAAAAAGATTATTAATTTTTTTTATCAGTTTTAACCAGCCTTATTCAAAACCAATAATTTTTGCCACCATTTTGGTTTTTCTTTGTGTAAAGATTCAGTACAGTTATTAGCTTTTTTTTTGTTTCCGCATGCAGCACAAAAAGAAGCTTTGGGAGTTCTGTAGGGTTTAGAACAATTTTCGCAAGCCGCACCATACAAGTCAATTCTATGATGCATTATAGCATTAGGATTAGTTTCTTCAAATCCTGTTAAGTCTTTATAATAATCAAGTAAGTCTTTAAAACGTGTCTTTCTTGTCATATTGCACTTTCCAGTTTCAAAACCATTGCGATACAGTTTAGATGCAACTTTATATTCCTCTTGATCAAGCATAGGAACTTCTATTTTACAACGCCAACACCAAAGATTTTTCATGATTATCTTTTTAGGTTATAATGTGTAATGAATTTTTTTGACATTTTTTGACTTAAATGTCTTGCTAATCTATAATCGTTTATTGAGAATAACTTACGGATTGTCACATTTTGTAGACAAAAATCGTTTTTTTTATAATTAGGGAATCAAGTATAAATACCTGATTTTCAAAAAAGGTTTTAAATAAAGGCATAAAAACAGCGGATTAGTGTTTACTAACCCGCTTGTTCTATATCCTTTTTCTTTAAATTAGTGAGATACCGCTTTTAAGCCTACAATAGAACCAATAAGAGTTGCAATAAAAAAGAGGCGCCAGAAATTTGTTGGATCTTTAAAAATTAAAATTCCAATTATTACAGTTCCAACCGCGCCAATACCTGTCCAGACAGCATAAGCAGTTCCCAGAGGCAAAGTTTGCGTCGCTTTCATTAAAAGTCCCATACTAACAACTAAAGAAATAAGAAAACCCGTGTACCACATATACATTTCGTTTCCCGTTGTTTCTTTTGCTTTTCCTAAACACAAAGTAAAGCCAACTTCAAATAAGCCGGCAATAATCAAAATAATCCAGTTCATATCTTTTTTTTGCAAAGGTTAGAAAAGAGATTCGGAGAGCATTTTACATTTGTTAAAAAATAAAAGTTATTTAATGTCGGCGCGAATTCTGCTCAGGCTTACTTGGGAAATGCCCAGATACGAAGCAATATGGCCTAATTGTACACGCTGAATTAAATGTGGATAATCAATAAGAAGTTCTTTATAGCGTTCTGTAGCAGTTCTAAATTGACGAGAAATAAGGCGTTCTTCGGTTTTTACCAATTCCTTTTCTGCAAACTTTCGTCCCCAATTGGCAATATGAATATCTTCCTGAAAAAGCTTTTGCAGCTTTTCAGATTTCAATTCATACAATTCACAATCTTCCAAAAGTTCGATATCCTCATATCCTTTTTGGTTGGCAACATAACTCTTCATCGATAAAACAGTATCGCCTTCTTTGCCAAACCAGAAAGTAACTTCATTATCATCCCGATTAGAATAAGCCCTTGCAATCCCTTTTCGGATAAAATAAATATTCGTTTCAATTTTGTCAGCCCTCAATAAAATATGTCCTTTAGGATAAGTTATTTCAGTCACACAGTTTTGAAGTTTCAATTTTGAAGTTTCAGGTAATGCGTATATTTGATCAAGAATTTGTTCTATTTCCATATCATTTTTTTATTTTAATGCGACATTATTAGAAAGCATTAATTGTATTGTTTAAAGAATCGCTTCGAGAGATTGGCGCAAAATTGCTACAGCATTCTCCATTTCTGTTTCATCTAAATGTCCAAAACCTAAACGTGTTGCTGTTAGATTCTTGGTTTGATATAAAACCGTCTTTGGCAAGAATAAACCATTTGCAGCACATTGCTTTTGTAATTTTATCAAATTAAAATTATCCAGCCATTCTACCCAAATCGCCAAACCCCGAACTGGAATCTGAAATTTGATTCTCCCTTCTAACTTTTCTTTTAATAATAAAACAAAATAATCCCTGCGCTCCTTATATACCTTTTTATTTTTCTTAGAAAGGCGATGCACTTCACCTTCCCTGATCCATTCCGTTAAAACCTGTTCTTTGATGACATCTATTCCCGGTTCGAGAATATTTTGATGTTTTTCGAGTTCTTTTATAAATGCCGATGGCGCGGCAATAAAACCATAACCAAAACCTGCCGGTAATGATCTGCCAAATGATCCGATATAAACAACTCTTTCGTTTGAATCTAAAGCGGCAAGAGGTAATACCGGATTATTGTCGTAATGAAAATCAAAGTCATAATCATCTTCGATAATCACAAAACCATAACGATTGGCCAATTCTAATACCTCCATTCTTCTTTTGGCGCTAAGAGAAGTTGTTGTTGGATAATGGTAATTTGAGGTAAGATATAAAATCCTGATTTGGTGTTCCTCGCAAATTTGTTTCAGTTGTTCCGTATTGATTCCCTCCTTGTCAACAGGTATTGTCATAATTTGAGCTCCGCTATCAGACAATGTCATATTTGATATGTAGTAACCCGGAGAAGCCACAACTACCTTATCGCCAGGTGAAATAAGTAATTTGGTAACCAGATACAAACTAATTTCATGACTGCTTGTAGTGAGCAAATTTGATGTCGAAATCCGAATACCTCTCGTTAGATTTAAAAAATTAGAAAACTGGGTTTTAAAATTCAAATGAGATTGTGTCTGAAATTGTTCGCCAGTTTTGGTACTTTTTTGTCTCTTTAGTTTAGAAACGTACAATCTTGCCAGAACATCTGTTTGAACAAGTCGCAGATCAGGTAAACCATCGTTGAATTGATAAGGCAAAGTACTTACTTCTTTAGGGTTTTCGAGAATAGTAGAATGCTTGAAAGTAAAACCTGTAGATGCTTTTGCAACATTTTTGTTTTCTTCAGAAGTAAATTCCGCCTTGTTTTTTTGTTGTTTTTCAGATAAGATAAAAGTTCCTTTATTGGGTAAAATTTCAATCCATCCTTGTAATTCTAAATCCTGAAAAGCTTTGATCAATGTGTTTCTGTTAACGCATAAAAGTTTGCATAATATGCGGGTTCCCGGAAGTTTTGTGCCCTCAGGAAGTAAACCAATTTGTATCGCTTTTATAAATTCAAAAACGATCTGCAGATATAAAGCAGTCGCTTCTTCAGGCTTAAGCTGAATGAAACTTTTGAAAGGAATTTGAACCGGACTATCCATTTTTATAAAACTGGTATACATTAGTAGTACGGCAAGATACTACTTTTGCAAAAAATTAAAACAAATGACAAAACTTTATTTTGCTGCACTGACTCTGATATGTGTTAGTTTACAAGCTCAGGTGCAAAAAGATACCATTAATATTGATGAAGTAATTATTCATGAAAATAGGTTTAGTACGCCAATATCTAAGAAAAACAGAAACGTATATGTAATTGATAAAGCAACAATTGCAAAACTGCCGGGACGATCTGTTCAGGAAATTCTGCAATATGCCAATGGCGTCGATTTAAGACAAAGAGGACCGTTTGGAAGTCAGGCTGACGTCAGTGTTGATGGCGGAAGCTTTGAACAAACCGTTGTTCTTCTGAACGGAACTAAAATAATAGATTCCCAAACGGCACACAATATGCTAAACCTGCCTATTCCGGTTGAGGTTATCGAGAGAATCGAAATCATTCGTGGTCCGGCAGCGCTTACTTACGGGATTAATAGTCTGACCGGAGCGATTAATATTATTACCAAAAAGCCAACAAAATCAGGATTTATGGTAAATTCTTATGCAGGATCGAATTTCGAAAAAGACACCCAGGATACCGGAGATACATTTTACGGTACCGGAATTCAGGTGGGCGGTGTTTTGAGCAAAGAGAAACAGCAACATTCACTTTTTGCTTCTCACGATAAAAGCAACGGATATAGATACAATACGGCTTTCGAAAACAATAAAATATTCTATCAGGGTAATTACCAACTCAACGATAAAAATGAAATTTTAAGTTCGTTTGGTTACATCAATAACGGTTTTGGTGCCAACGGATTTTATGCAGCACCAGGCGATAAGAATTCAAGTGAAGTCGTGCAAACTACATTTGCATCTGTACAATCTAAACATCAGTTGTCTGAAAAATGGACATTGATGCCAAGATTGAGTTACCGATACAATTATGACGACTACCGCTATTACGGAATTGCAAACTTAAATGCCGGAAGAAGCCAGCATTATACCAATTCATTTGCTGCAGAAGTTAACACATCGTACAAGATGGAAAATGGTGAACTAGGATTTGGTGCAGAAGCAAGAAGTGAGGACATAAGTTCGTCTAATATTGGAGAACATAATCGTGAAAATTACGGACTTTATCTACAATACAGAACCACTTTTATAGAAAAACTGGATGTAAATTTAGGAGCTTATCTTAATTATAATTCAGATTACAAATGGCAGGTCTATCCTGGGCTTGATGCCAGTTACGCCATAACAGATGCTTTTAAGATCATAGGGAACATCGGGACAAGTCAGCGTATTCCTTCGTTTACGGATTTATACCTCAACCAGCGTCCGGGAAACATAGGAAATCCTAATCTTGAAACCGAAAATGCTTTTCAGAGCGAAGTAGGATTCAAATACATCAAACGCGATTTTACTTTTAATGCCAATTATTTCTATAGAAAAATCAACAATTTTATCGACTGGACCAGAAATGTTACCACAGAACCTTACCAGAGTAATAACTATGGCAATCTGAATACAAACGGTTTTAACCTGCGTACCAATTATAGTACACACTTTTCTGCGAATTCGAGATTAAATATCAATCTGGCGTATTCGTATTTAGATTTCAAATTTCAGGATGTTATTCCGGTAGTTTATTCTAAATATCTGGTTTCATCATTAGAACATCAAATAACCAATACAATAGATTTTCAGCATAAAAATTTTACTGCTTTATTTGCGACTCGTTTCAGTCAGAGAGTAACCGGACCATCTTATTGGGTAAATGATTTTAGAGTAAGTCAGGCGATCAAAAAAGTAACAGTTTATGTCGATGCACAAAACATCTTCAATACCACATATTATGAAGTAGGAGCAGTTCCTCTTCCTTCGAGATGGTTTAGTTTAGGAGTGAAATTTGTGACTTTCTAAGCTTCACTAATATTTTAGATAAAGAAATAAAAGCCTTTAATCCGTTTGTGGTTAAAGGCTTTTTGTATTTCCAGGCCTATTAAAGAATATTGAAAATCATTTTAGAATTAATTTTCTAAGTTTGTATAACATCATCCGTCATAAAGTTTACGTACTTATAATTTTAAAAAAGATTCAAACTTGAAAATTCCTATTTACAACCAGAGATCAGAAGCAGTAGGAGGGATCTATATTGGTGAGTTATCTGTATTAGTAAAAGATTCTGATGTTATAAAAAAATTAGGAGCACATCGGGATGATTTTTATATTTTTTTTGTGCTCACAAAAGGAAAAGTCATCATGAAATGTGATATGGTAGATGTAAAGATAAATGCTCAAAGTGTTGTCGTTATTAAGCCATTTCAAATTCATTCGCCACAATTTATTTCGCCTGATGCTGCCGGATATTACATAGGTGTGGCACCATTTTTAATTCCGAATAATTGTGCTACCGTTTTTCAGAACTTGAAAATTGCGAATCAGGTCAGTAAAATTGATAAATTTCAGAAGAAAGATGTTTTAGAAACGGTGTCGTTGCTACACCGTTCTTTTGAAAATAGTACTTCGAATAAAACACCTATTGTCAATGGTCTTTTTAGTGCTTTGGTCTATCGTTTTGTAAATATATATTCAGAATCAAATAAGTTAACAACGGAAATTAAAAATCAAGCGGTACAGATTTATTCTAATTTTAAAAAATTACTATCTGATTTTACTTTTTTAGAAAGTCCCTCTTTCTTTGCTGAAAAATTAAATGTCACCACTTCGCATTTAAATTATTGTGTGAATGTTGCGACGGGAAAATCGGTAACGTATTGGCTTCAGAACGCCATGATTTTAGAAGCGCAACGATTATTGTACTACACAGATAATGATGTAAAGGAAATCGCTTTTATGTTAGGATTTGAGGATCATACTTATTTCTCCAGATTGTTTAAAAAAATAAACGGTGAAACACCTTTAGCCTTCCGGTTAAAATTCCGCGAATAGTCCAATCATCCCTATTTCTTCTTCAATTAATTCTTTTTGTTTTAGTTTCAATTTTGTATCGAAATTAAAACATACCATTATGAATTCGATGCCCAAGATTATTGGAGATTTTATGGAACTGGCGTTTACTAGCAAGATTTGCAAAGTAAGCGTTGCAGCGACTAAAATGCTCAGCGAAAATGTAAAAATGATCCAGTTCAGAGGTCATTTTCCCCACATTAATTTTAAAATAGGACAAGCCATAGTCATTAGAATAGATGATACAAATTATCGCAATTACACGCCCAGTAAATGGAATAGTGCACAAGGATGGTTTGAAGTTATTTTTCATATTCATAAAAACGGTCCCGGAAGTTATTTTGTAGAAAACTTAAAACCCAATGATCAGGTAACAGTGGGATTACCGCGAGGTTTTGAGTTTTTTAAAAAGGAAGAAAAGTATCATTTCTTTTATGGAGATGAAACTTGTATCAGCGTTTTTAAAAGTATCAAAGACGAAATTAATGCCGGCGAAAATAATTATTTAGGCATTTTAGAATTAGATGCAAGTACCGCTGAAATCCCAAAGATGTTGGGACTTGAAGTGGATATCGTGCAAAAAACAAACATAAAAGCCGAATTTGCAATCGAAATGCTGAATAAATTAGATCCTAAAATTTGGGATTTATGGCAGCATGGACAATTTTATTTAATGGGAAATGCGAAGTCAATTCAGGCCTTTAGAAAAGTCTTAAAAGAAAAAGGTGTTCTAAATAAAAAAATCTATACGCAGCCGTATTGGGCAGAAGGAAAAATTGGACTTTGATTTATTATTAACTGGTTTGGATGATTCTTCGTTTGGGCCTTGAAAAAATAAATACATAGAAACATAGATTTTATGTGTCGCAGAGACAAAAAGAAATATATTTCTTCTCGATATATAGTTATGTGTGTTTTAAATAAATGAAACGCCTTTTTTAAGCAAGTAAAGCTATTTTTCTACGTATTAAAGTTTTTATAATCAGTGGGTTATTATTGTAGTTGAAAGTGAGTTGAGATTGTCTTATTGAAATTTGGTACAATTTAGAACAACGGATTTCAGGATTTTTGTATCGCAAAATAGTAGTTTTGAGGTCAAACAAATTTAATTCCTTAACCACTAAAAAGGTTCAAAATGGTACATGAAAGAGTGATGGAGAAGTTGGGCATATTGGCCGATGCTGCAAAATATGACGTATCATGTTCATCAGCTTTAAGCAATAGAAAGAATAAAGACAAAGGATTGGGAGATTCTAAAGGATATGGCATTTGTCATTCGTTTACCGAAGACGGACGTTGCGTCTCTTTACTGAAAATCCTGCTGACCAATCATTGTATTTTTGACTGTGCATATTGTGTAAGCCGAAAAAGCAACGATATAAAACGTGCTGCTTTTACAGTAGATGAGGTGGTTGATCTTACTATCGGTTTTTACAGAAGAAATTATATAGAAGGACTTTTTTTGAGTTCCGGCATCTTTGACAATGCCGATTATACAATGGAACGCTTGGTTCGAATAGCGAAGAAATTACGATTAGAGCACAATTTTAATGGTTATATTCACCTTAAAGCGATTCCCGGAGCTAGTGACCAATTGTTGAAAGAAGCCGGAATGTATGCCGACCGTCTGAGTGTAAATGTCGAAATGCCAACAGAACAAAGCCTTAAATTACTGGCGCCGGATAAAAATCATATCGACGTGATCAAACCCATGGAATACCTCAAGAATGAAATTGTTGGTTATCGGGAAGAAAAAAAACTCAATTACAAAGCGCCGCTTTTTGCTCCTGCAGGTCAAAGTACCCAAATGGTTATTGGTGCAACAAAAGAGAGTGATCTTGAAATATTGGGCATGGCAGATTATTTCTATCAGCAAATGAATATGAAACGTGTGTATTATTCCGGATATGTGCCAATAAGTAATGACAATCGTCTTCCTGCAATTGGAACACCGGTTCCTATTATACGCGAAAACCGTTTGTATCAGGCCGATTGGCTAATACGATATTATGGATTTAATGTAAATGAGATTGTTGGGTTCAATCAACCAAATCTCGATCTGGATATTGATCCTAAACTAGGATGGGCTTTGCGAAATCTGAATCAATTTCCTGTAGATATAAACACCGCAGATTTAGAACTTATAAAACGCATTCCCGGTATTGGTTTTTTAAGTGCCACTAAAATAGTCGCTGCAAGACAATTTAAAAAACTGATGCCACAGGATTTGCAAAAGTTAGGAATTGCTTATACCCGTGCCAAATATTTTCTGGCATTTGCAACACCGTTTCAAATGCAGAAAGATTTAACTTCTATACAAATCAAAAGTCAGATTTTAAATTCTCAAAAGAGTAAGTATAAAAATGATTTCTCAAATCAACTTGCTTTATTTTAGTTGATTAAATGTCATGCTGTAATTTTTAAAACATAGAAACGTAGCCTTTTTTTATTAAATAAATCGTTGCACTTGATTAAAATGCACATAGCTACGCGAAAGAAATGTATTTCTTTTTTAGATATAAATCTATGTTTCTATGTGTTTAATTTCGTGCAAGCGAACATACGAAGTAATTGTAATAACTGAATTAAATTAAATGACACAAGTAATTTATGACGCAACTTATGAAGGATGGCTCACAGCTGTATTTGAAATTTACGAATATAAGCTTGGCGATATTGTTTTTGTAAAAAACGAAGTTTCTAATTCTTTGCTTTTTTCAACCACTCATTTTGTAACAACAGATCCTGACAAAGCAAAGCGCGTTTTAAGTGGTTTACAAAAACGCCTGTCGGCAGAAGGAATTTCGAATATTTACAAAGCTTTTTTATCAGAAGTAAATCAGATAGAGGAAACAATGTTTCAGTTTGTAAAATATGTACTCGCCAGTTCAATAAATATAGAAAGAGATTTAAGCAACAGTACAGTTTTAGATATAAAAAAGGCGGCTCGATTAACGGGCAAAGAAAGTCACCGAATGGAAGCATTTGTGCGGTTCAAATTAACCAAAGATCAATTGTATTATGCCATTGTTGAGCCCGATTGTGATGTGTTACCACTTATAGAAAGCCATTTTAAAAACCGTTACGCAGATCAGCGTTGGTTAATATATGATGCAAAGCGCAAATATGGAATTTATTATGACCTCGAAAATGTTGCAACCGTACAATTGCAATTCAATCCGGAAGCTGCTTCTTCGAAATTCTTAACTGAAATCTGTGACGAAAAGGAAGAATTTTTTCAAAATCTTTGGAAACGTTATTTCAGCAGTGTCAATATTGAATCGAGAAAGAACATGCGACTTCATCTTCAGCATATGCCAAAACGATATTGGAAGAATTTGACCGAGAAAATTCCTGATTTCAAAAAATAAATAATGACCAATTTCGAGGTGAAATAGCAGTAAAATTAATGCTAAATATACCTTAGTTTCTCTTCTTCGATATCTAAATAATGCATTTGTCGTCTTATAATGGTTTCATCAAGAGTTTGATCTTCTTTGTTTTTATTAATCAGCCATTGCCTTTGCTTGTCTAATAAGTCGAGATAGATTACTTTAAGTTCTTTTCCTATTTGTTCGTCATCAATGCCATTGCTGTATTGTTCCCATTTCTGGATAAGATGCTGTAGCGAAGAATTGCTTTCGATCTGATCGCTGTAATTACTCTTTAGATAATCTAAAGCAAATTCGGCTAATTCGTGGCGCAGGTTATTATGAGCTTCTTCTTTTGGCAGAGGATCATACATATCAGTAAGATTGATTTTTTTAATAAAATAAGGCAATGTGAGTCCCTGAATTACCAGAGTTAAAAGAATAACGATAAACGTGATAAACAAGATGAGGTTCCGTTGCGGAAAACCGTTGCCATTATTAAGATAAACAGGTATAGATAAGGCAGCAGCCAATGATACAACACCTCTCATTCCCGTCCAGCCCAGTATAAACGGAGTTTTATAACCGGGATTTCTGCTGTCAGCAACCGTGATAAAATTTCGTGCAACAAGCGTCACCAAAACGGCTCCGTAAGAAGATATCATTCTACTGATTATTAAGACAAATGTTATCAGAACGCCATAACCAATTGCGGACGAAATGCTAACATCTTCGACTTTAAGACCGTTTGTAATTTGTGGCAGATCTAAGCCAATCAGCATAAACACAAAACCATTCAGAATAAAAGTAAGGCTTTGCCAAACATTGATGCCCTGCAAACGAGATTTACTGCTCAAAAATCGGTGTCGGTTATTAGACAAAAGCAATCCGCCACATACTACGGCCAATACACCGGAACTATGAACTTCTTCGGCAGCCAGATAAATAATATAGGGTGTAAGCAAAGACAAAACAATATCGACATTTGCATCTGTAGGCAAATATTTGTGCGCTTTCATAAAAAGCCAGCCAATTAATAACCCAATTCCAACTCCGCCAAAAATCATCCAGCTAAAACTAACGGCGGCTTTATAAAATATAAATTGCTCTGTTGCAACGGCAATCATTGCAAATCTGAAAATAATTAAAGAAGAGGCGTCATTCAGCAAACTTTCGCCTTCTAAAATTGATGAAATAGTTTTGGGTACTTTTACAAATTTCAAAATAGCACCGGCACTTACTGCATCCGGAGGAGATACAATTCCGCCCAAAACAAAACCAAGCGCCAATGAAAATCCGGGAATAATATAATTAGCAACTAAGGCAACAGATAATGCCGAAACAAAAACAACTACAAAGGCAAAACTGGTAATAATGCGTCGCCAGCGCCACATTTCTTTCCATGAAACCGTCCATGCCGCTTCGTACAGTAAAGGAGGCAGAAATATAAAGAATATTAAATCAGGTTCGATTTGTATTAAAGGCACCTTTGGGATAAAGCTGATTGCCAATCCGGCCAATACCAACAATATCGGATAAGCTACTTTTATTTTATTGGCCAACATAATCAGTAATAAAATAACAATTAACAAACCTAAATAAAAAGGGAAATTCTCTAGCATTCTTGTGGTTTATGAAATTTGGTTTATGATTTTTTAGTTTAAATTTCTGTATTCAATTGGTGTAAAACCCGTATTCTTTTTAAACATTCTATTAAAGTGCTGTGGATATTTAAAACCCAGTTCAAACGCAATTTGACTGACTGATTTATCAGTATCGAAAATTCGTTCTTTCGCCACATTTATCAACTTTAACTGAATGTGTTCCTGAGCTGATTTGCCTGTTTCTTTTTTTATTAAATCGCCAAAATAATTAGCCGAAAGATGCAAACGATCTGCAAAATATCCCACCGAAGGTAAACCTGTATCTTGTGCACTTTCAGATTGAAAATAATCCTGTAATAAATTTTCAAATTTTGATAAAACGTCAGTATTAATATTTTCTCTGGTAATGAATTGTCTGTCATAAAAGCGAACACAATAATTTAGTACCAACTCTATATTATTACTTATAATGCTTTTGCTATGTTTATCAATAGACTGGCTTAATTCGTATTGTAATTTACTAAATAAATCTTTTATTATTTGCTGTTCTTTTAAAGATAAATGAAGAGCTTCATGCGATTCATAAGAAAAGAAAGAATACTGACTCATGTTTTTTGCCAGCGAAGTGCCTTTTATCAGATCAGGATGAAATAGAATCGCTAATCCTGTAGGATGATAATCTTCGGGGTTATTTACTTCAATAACTTGTCCGGGCGAAACAAACACCATTGTACCATCATCATAATCATAATTATTGCGGCCATATTTTAATTCGCCGCAATTTCCGGCCTTCAGGAATATGGCATAAAACCCAAAATGCATGCGCGTATGATTGGGTAATGCTTTTGTTGCAGAGTTATCAAAAACACTTATTAAAGGATGTTGCGTTTCAATACCTTTTAATTGATTGTACTGAGCGATTTTTTCGAGTTTTATAATAGGATCCATGATGCAACTTTTAAAATTATTAATGCAAATATACTACTCAGATTATTAATAACTTAGCGTGATAATTCTAATCAGTAAAAATGGTATTAATAACAGTAATTTGTATAAAAGAAAGCTTTTAATATTGAATGAACTTTGTATTGACAAGATGATAGACAATTTAGTCAAAAAAAAGCAATATGAAAACAAGAATATTAGGAACACAAGGATTAGAAGCTTCTGCATTAGGAATGGGATGTATGAACCTGAGTTTTGGAACAGGAAAAGCAGTTGATATAAACGAAGGAATTAAAGTAATTCGTTCAGCATATGAAAAAGGAATCACTTTTTTTGATACTGCAGAAGCTTACGGACCTTTTACAAACGAAGAGTTAGTAGGAGAATCATTGAAACCTTTTCGAAAAGAAGTTGTTATTGCAACAAAATTCGGAATGATTTCGGATACCGGAATTAACAGCAAACCGGAACACATTCGCAAAGTGGTTGAAGCCTCCTTAAAACGATTACAAACAGATTATATTGATTTATTATACCAACATCGGGTAGATCCAAATGTGCCAATCGAAGATGTTGCAGGAACCATAAAAGATTTGATTCAGGAAGGAAAAGTAAAATACTTTGGACTTTCAGAAGCGGGTGCAGAAACGATTCAGCGTGCCCATGAGATTCAGCCGGTTTCAGCAGTTCAGAACCAGTATTCGATCTGGACAAGAGAGCCGGAAGTAAAAGTTTTGCCATTATGTGACGCATTAGGAATTGGTTTTGTGCCGTGGGGGCCAATTGGTACTGGTTTTTTGACAGGTAAAATTACGCCGGACACCAAATTTGACAGCGATACAGATTTACGTGCTGCTTTCCCACGTTTTACTTCGGAAGCCATTAGAGCAAATATGCCTGTTGTGGAGTTGCTGACAAAAATTGCTAATAGAAATAATGCCACACCTGTGCAAATAGCCTTGGCGTGGTTATTAGCTCAAAAGCCTTTTATAGTGCCAATTCCCGGAATGGATAAAATAGAATATTTAGATGATAATATTAAATCTGCAGCTGTCGAACTTTCGATAAAAGATTTACAGGAAATAGAAGAAGGACTTGCAAAAATAACTTTTCAGGGAGCAAGACTTAATGAAGGATTACTCGGTTTATCTGAAGAATAAATAGTAAGCTCTTAACTTTTTTTAACTACTATAAATTATATAAAATGAAAAATATTATTTTAAATAACGGTCTCGAAATGCCATTGTTAGGATTTGGGGTTTATCAAATTCCAGATGCTGACGAATGTGAAAAAAGTGTGCTAAATGCTATCGAAGCAGGTTATAGATTAATTGATACCGCTACGGCTTACGGTAATGAAGAAGCGGTAGGGAAAGCCATTCAAAAAAGCAGAGTGCCACGTGAAGATTTGTTTATTACTACAAAACTTTGGGTTTCAGACACAGGTTACGAAAAAACTAAAAAAGCGTTTGAAACTTCGTTAGAAAAACTACAATTAGAGTATCTTGATTTGTACTTAATTCATCAGCCTTATGGAGATGTTTACGGTTCATGGCGCGCAATGGAAGAATTATATGAAGAGGGGAGAATAAAAGCTATTGGCGTAAGTAATTTTTATCCGGACCGTTTGCTGGATCTGATTATTCATAACAAAATAGTTCCGGCTGTTAATCAAATTGAGACACATCCTTTTCATCAGCAAATTGAGACACAAAATTTTTTGAAAGAAAACAAAGTGCAAATAGAAAGTTGGGGACCATTTGCAGAAGGTCGAAATAATATGTTTACCAACAAATTATTGGTTTCAATAGCGGGTAAATACAATAAAAGTGTGGCACAAATTATCTTGCGCTGGTTGATCCAGAGAGAAGTTGTGGCGATTCCGAAATCAGTTAAAAAAGAAAGAATTGCTGAAAATATTGATATTTTTGATTTTGAATTATCTTTAGAAGATATGGATGTAATTTCAATTTTAGATACTAAAAAAAGTGTTTTCTTCGATCATCGCGATCCTGAAATTGTAAAATGGATTGGTAGTCGATAGTGTGGAAACGGATAAAACAGCAGATAATAAATCGCAAATTCTGGAGATAACGCGCCAATTGACACAGTTGATGATTGAAAGGAATACAATAGAAATCAATGCTATTTTGGATGCAAACTTTACGCTCACACATATTACGGGATATGTGCAGTCAAAAGAAGAATGGTTTTCTGAAATTGAAAGTGAGCGAATGAAATATTACTCCTTTCAGGAAGTTAAAACTTCAGTAACAATTGATGGAGATAAAGCGGTGTTTGTTGGTCAGAATATTTTAGATGCCAGAATTTGGGGAACCAGAAATAATTGGCGTTTACAGCAAACAATGCAATTGGAAAAACGAAAAGGAAAGTGGATTATACTAAAATCGGTAGCTACCACTTTTTGAATAAAATTAATATAAAAAATGAAATTATGGAAAAGAGAATATTAGGAACACAAGGATTAGAAGTTTCTGCACTGGGATTAGGTTGTATGGGATTGAGTTTTGCTTATGGTGCGGTGATAGAAAAACAACAGGCAATAAAAATAATCAGAGAAGCACACGAGCAGGGAATTAACTTTTTTGATACTGCCGAAGCTTACGGAATTGCCAACGAAGAACTGGTAGGAGAAGCTTTAAGTCCCTTTAGAAAAGAAGTTGTTATTGCGACAAAGTTTGGTTTTAAAGGAGGAAATGCACTTAACGGACAAGATAGCCGACCAGAAAACATCAGGGCCGTTGCCGAGGAATCTTTAAGACGTTTGAAAACTGATGTTATTGATTTGTTTTACCAACACAGAGTAGATCAAAATGTGCCAATAGAAGATGTGGCCGGAACGGTAAGAGATCTAATACAAGAAGGAAAAGTAAAATACTTTGGAATGTCTGAAGCTAGCGTGAGCTCTATTAGAAAAGCGCACGCAGTTCAACCTGTAACAGCTTTGCAAAGCGAATATTCGATTTGGTGGAGAGAACCGGAATTAGAAATTTTGCCGGCACTAGAAGAATTAGGAATTGGTTTTGTACCATTTAGCCCGTTAGGAAGAGGTTTTTTAACCGGAGCGATTACTGAAAACACAAGCTTTGAGTCTACGGACTTTAGAAGTACTTTGCCTCGTTTTAGTGAAGAAAACAGAAAAGCAAATCAGAAATTAGTTGATTTACTGGCGATAATTGCTTCTCAAAAGCAAGCAACTCCAGCGCAAATTGCCTTAGGTTGGTTATTGGCACAAAAACCTTGGATTGTACCAATTCCGGGAACAACAAAATCACACCGATTAACAGAAAATATTGGTGGAGCCTCAATTAATTTATCGACAGAAGACGTTAAAAAAATTGACGATGCTTTTGCTCAAACCACAATACAAGGAGATAGATACCCGGCTCATTTGCAAAAAGCAGTAGGTAAATAAAATAAACAAACCCCTTAAATAGTAATTATTTAAGGGGTTTGTTTTTATATGAAAATTGATTTACAAAGTAAAACTATTTGTCTTTTAATAATTTTTCTAAATATTCGATTTTAACTTTTTTAGCTTGTAATAAACGTTCGTAAAGTTTTTTGTTTTCCTTTACTGATTCCATTAGTTTATCCAATGGATTGAAAGTGCAATGATTTGCATTGTTAACCAGTCCGTTCGCAATACTATTATCATTAAAAGTATTAAAATAACTAATCATATTTTCTTCTGAGAAATTTTTAATTGCTTCTACACTCACACCAAGTGCCTTGCGATATCAGTAAGTTTTTCCTTATCAATAGTTTCGCCGTTTTCTATAGCCGAAACTGATTATTGATTCGTTCCTAAAGCTTGCACCAAAGCTTCTTGTTTAAGGTCTTTCAGTTCATGAATACGGCTAATTTTTCGCCCTATATGATATGGTTTTCTTACTGTGCTCATAGTTCAAAGATATTTAAAATTCTTTAAAATTTTTCGGGTTTGGTAAAACACATTGCTTTAGCTGTAAAATACATTTTTATAAAATTGTATAAAAATGTAGTGTTTTGAAAAAAAGTACAATTTTTCAGACAATGTAATGCTTTGAAAATATTGAATTATGAGGTTTGTTGTTTATTTCTCTTCTTCTAAACCATCAACGGCAGAAATCTGATCCAGTATATTGGTTTGGTTGGGCGAAATGTAGTTTTTTACTTCAGGAGTGTTTTCTTTCTTAAAAAGAATGTCTAATGCGTTGTAAAGTCTTAGTAAAACATCTCTGTCTTCTTTTTCAATTTCTAAAGCTGTATTAAAATTAAAAACGTAGTTATTCGAATTGCGTACTTCTACTTTTATCGTTTTTGATGTGATTTTAAATTTAACTATATCCATTGTTGCTTCTTTTTTAGATATTTGAGATGTTCTTATGAAGTTTTTTAAACAAAACTACAATAAAAAAACCCTAATCAATTGATGATTAGGGTTTTGTTTTTATGTAGCGAGGACGGGAGTTGAACCCGTGACCTCAGGGTTATGAATCCTGCGCTCTAACCAACTGAGCTACCTCGCCAAGATTGCAAGTGAACCGTGTTCCTCATTGCGGGTGCAAAGATAGAAATATTATTAAAGCTTACAAGAATAAAATGAAGAAAAAATAATTTTTTTAAAAATGCATTGTTTTTGGACATATATTCTTATATTTCCAAAAAATTAAAAGTAGCACATGGAGTCAAAAATACGTTACGAAATCGAGTTTCCCATAAATTCTTCGCCGCAATTATTGTATCAATATATATCAACGCCGTCAGGTTTGTCAGAATGGTTTGCAGATAATGTAAATTCAAGAGGCGAATTTTTCACTTTTATCTGGAACGACTCGCAGGAAAAAGCGCGTTTAGCTTCTAAAAAAACAGGAGAAAAAGTAAAATTCAAATGGGTTGATGAAAGCAGTAAGGATACTGAATACTTTTTTGAACTTCATATTTTGGTTGATGAATTAACAAAAGATGTATCATTAATGGTAGTCGATTTTGCTGAAAAAGAAGAAGTAGGAGAAGCTAAACAATTGTGGGAGAATCAGATTTCAGATCTGAAACATCTTATAGGTTCTGTTTAGTGAATTTCTATTTTATACCTTATATTTGCCCTGAACAAAATTCAGGGTTTTTTTATGATCAATTTTAACGGAAACATAGTAGCGCAGGACGATAATATATTAACTCAAAATCGTGCTTTTTTGTACGGAGACGGAGTTTTTGAAACGCTAAAAATAGTCAATAATAAAATCTTGTTTCTTGAAGATCATTATTTTAGGTTAATGGCTTCGATGCGTGTAGTTCGAATGGAAATTCCTATGAACTTTACAATGGAGTATTTTGAAGAAGAGATTTTAAGCCTGGTGAATCAAAAAAGTATTTCGGCATCAGCCAGAGCAAGAATTACTGTTTTTAGAAAAGACGGAGGTTTGTATTTACCAAAAACGAATGAAGTTTCATATTTAATTCACGCAACTGCACTTGAAAGCGTTTCTTATGCTGTAAATATTGCCGAATATGAAGTTGATTTGTATAAAGACTTCTATGTAACCAAGCAGTTATTATCGTCTATTAAAACGACTAATAAATTGATAAATGTTACGGGAAGCATTTTTGCACACGAAAATGGTCTTGCCAATTGCATTTTAGTAAACGATACTAAAAATGTTGTAGAAGCATTGCAAGGCAATTTGTTTATGGTTATGGGTAAAAAACTGATCACTCCGCCAATTTCCGAAGGATGTCTGAACGGAATTATGCGCAAACAAATAATAGCTCTGGCTAAAAAAGTTGAAGGCATAGAAATGCTTGAAGAAATAATTTCGCCATTTGATCTTCAAAAAGCTGACGAATTATTTCTGACAAATGTAATCACAGGGATACAACCGATAACTAAGTATCGAAAAAAGGAGTTTACAAGTAATCTGGCGCATTTATTAGTGCAGAAACTAAATGAATCCATTTCTGAAAATTAATTCAGATATGGATTTTCAGGTGCATTCGACCAAATAAGATAATCGCCTCCGAGCTCAATAATCTGCTCTTTCCAAAAATGGGTGGTTGACTTTCCGATAATTTTATTTTTATAACTATTATCAGTGATGATCCATGAGTTTCCTTGCATTTCATTCTCAAGCTGATTTTCGTCCCAACCAGTATAACCTAAGAAAAAGCGAATATTGTTTTTGCCAATAGATCCGTCGTTTATTAAGTCTTTGGTCGATTCGAAATCACCTCCCCAATAAATCCCATTTGAAATCTCAACACTATTTGGAATCAATTCCGGGATATTGTGAATAAAATAAAGGTTGTCTTGTTCAACCGGCCCCCCGTTGTATATCTTGAAAGTGGCATCAATCTCAGGAATTAAATCATTAATAGTATACTTTAATGGCTTATTAATGATAAAACCTATCGATCCTTCTTTGTTATGGTCTGCTAATAAAATTACCGATCTATTAAAAGATAAATCTCCAATTATAGAAGGCTCGGCAATAAGCAGGTGTCCTTTTTTTAATTTTTCTGAAATCATACGGCTACAATTTTTATTAAATTTAATAATAAAATTTTTAAAATCACAAATAAAATCGTTAAACCGCATAAAAAAACCCTCCATGGGGAGGGTTTTGATTATATTATAAGTTTAGAGAACTTTCTTACTTAGTTCACTGCACCTTCTAATTCAGCTCCAGCTTTAAATTTTACTACATTTTTAGCAGCAATCTGAATAGTTTTTCCTGTTTGAGGGTTTCTTCCGTCTCTTGCAGCTCTAGCAGATACAGACCATGATCCAAAACCTACTAATGAAACTCTCCCACCTTTTTTCAAAGTAGCTCCTACGTTTCCTAAAAATGACTCTAAAGCTAATTTTGCCGCAGCTTTTGTGATTCCTGCATCAGCAGCGATAGCATCGATTAATTCTGATTTGTTCATAATAATTAGTTATTAATTGTTGGTTAAAAAAAATTGTTAATACACAAATTTAGTAGGAAATCCGTTCCTTGCAAGTGTTTTCTTTAATTTTAGCAAAAATTGTTGATAACTTGCTTTTTTTGTTCATAACGCAAGTCGTTTTCCGCTCAAAATCAGGTAAAAACCCCTGTTTTACTGACCTTAATAGACCTTTGTGCTATCAGAAAATGTTATACCGTTCAATAATTCGGCAACTTGCATTCTCTTTTTTCCTGGTAATTGCAAACCTAAAAGCTGAATAAAGCCATCTTTGATCGCGATCTTGATTTCTTTTTTGCTGCTAATCAAGCTTCCAACTTCATAAGAATGGGATTCCTCAATAAGTTTTGCCTCGTATATTTTGATACTTAATTCTTCCTCCTTGTCTTTTAAGAAGCACCAGGAAGCCGGATATGGACTTAATCCGCGAATTAAATTATTGATTTCTTCTCCGGATTTGGTCCAGTCGATCTTACAATTTTCCTTATTGAGTTTGTAAGCCGTTTTAATTTCGGCATCATCTTTCTGGATTGTTGTTGTTACATTTCCGCTTTCGATAACCTTTAAAGTTTCAATTACCGTTTCGCTTCCTAGCAACATTAATCGGTCGTGTAATTGTCCTGCATTTTCTTCCGGTTCAATAGCAATTTCCGAATTTAAGATCATTGCGCCGGTGTCGATTTTGTCATCAATAAAGAAAGTGGTAACGCCCGTTTTTGTTTCTCCATTAATAATAGCCCAGTTAATAGGTGCAGCGCCACGATAATTTGGTAATAAAGACGCATGAAGATTAAAGGTGCCCAAGCTTGGCATTTCCCAAACTACTTTTGGTAACATTCTAAAAGCAACAACAATTTGTAAATTAGCATTCAGAGCCTTTAATTCGGCAAGAAAACTTTCATCTTTTAAATTTGTGGGTTGCAATAAGGTAAGATTGTTCGCCAGTGCATATTCTTTTACTGCCGAATATTTTATTTTTTGTCCGCGTCCAGCCGGTTTGTCTGCAGCGGTAATAACGCCAACAACATCGTAATTGTTTTTGATAATGGTGTCCAAAATGCCAACAGCAAATTCCGGAGTTCCCATGAATATGATTCTCAATTTTTCCATTATAATTTTAAAGTGTATTTATTATTAGGCTGAATGATAATGTAATTGTTTTCAAGTAATTCCTGAAGCGCCAAAATTACATCCTTTGTATCTAGTTTTATTTTAGCCTCGATCTCTCTCGAAGTCAAAGCTGCTGTTCTCAACAAGTGCAGGATTTTATCTGCAATCGAATCCGCTTCCGTTATTTTTCCCTTTTGGGTAATGCAATACGAGCAGACTCCGCAATTTTTAGTTGTTTCTTCTCCAAAATAATCCAGGATCAATCGGTTTTTACATGTTTTATTGTCCTTTATATAATGCAGGACAGATAAAAGCTGATCTTTTTTGAGTTGATTTTGTTTTTCGAGATATTTTGCAACCCTGTTTATGGTAAGGTTGTCTTCGCGTACTTCATTAAATAATATAGTAGCGTCGTTGTTTTTTGCTTTATAATCGATAATATCTTTCTCTTTTAGTTTGTCTAAAACAGCTGAAACCTGTGCCTCGGTATGATTTGATTTTTTTGCAATCAGCGAAATATTAAACGGAGTTTTCATTTCGTAAATTCCGGGATAAGTTCTCAGAATTGCCAGAATAATTTCTTCGTCATTTGAATTCAGGCTCATGTACCGAATTACTTCTTTTGATTCAATCAAAAACTGCATTGTAATTTTCTCAGAGAATTCCTGAGACATCGTAATAATTCCCTGCTGATTCAAAAACTGCAAAGCATTGTAAGTTTTAAGGGTAGGGAAGTCGTACTTCTGGCAAAAATGATTTAGTTTAAACGAAAATGATTCGTCCAGACCTTCGCCGTAAGCAATCTGAAAATAATTGCAAAGTTTGATATACATCGCATTCAGAAATTTTTTATCAGGAAGAATACTTAAAAATTGTTGTTCTGTTTGATTCCCATCTGATGAGTTGGTCAAAACAACCGAAAATGCTTTTTCTCCATTTCGTCCTGCTCTTCCGGATTCCTGGTAATAGTTTTCTATATTTTCAGGAAGCTGAGTATGAATAACCGTTTTTACGTTGTCTTTGTCGATTCCCATTCCAAACGCATTCGTGGCAACAATAACCTGAGATTGTTGTGACATCCACAATTGCATGTTTTTGTCTTTTTCTTTTGATGAAAGTCCACCGTGATAATAAGTCGCCTTAAATCCTAACGATTGCAATTGCGTCGACATATTCAGGCAAGATTTTCTATTTCTGACATATATAATAGAAGGCTGCGGATTTTTCTTTAAAATTTGCTCTACACGGTACAATTTGTCTTCAACTTCAAAAACCATGTAGGCAATATTTTTCCTTTCAAAAGATTGCTGAAAAAGTATAGGGTCTTTTAGTCCTAATTCAGTTTTAATATCTTCAATAACCCTTGGAGTTGCTGTGGCGGTCAAAGCTAAAAATGGAATTTTCGGGAAGTGTTTTTTAAGTTCTGAAATCTTCAAATAAGCAGGACGAAAATCATGTCCCCATTGCGAAACACAATGTGCTTCATCAATGGCGATTAAGTTTATTGGAAGATTTTTGATACGTTCCAAAATCCAGTCGGATTGTAATCGTTCGGGAGAAAGATATAGAAACTTGTAATTTCCGTATTGGCAATTGTCAAGAAGGTCAATGATTTCCTCCGTGTGAATTCCTCCTGTAAGGGCGATGGCTTTAATTTCCCGCTTCTGCAAATTCCCTACCTGGTCTTTCATCAAAGCGACCAGAGGCGAAACGACCAAACAAATACCTTCCTGCATCATGGCCGGAACCTGAAAACAAATCGATTTCCCGCCACCGGTTGGTAGTAAGGCAAAAGTGTCCTGGCCGTCCAAAACCGAGTCAATAATCTCCTTTTGCAACGGTCTAAAACTGTCGTGTTTCCAATATTTTAAAAGAATTTCTTGCGCTTCTGGCATTGGTGTCATTTTAAAGTTAAAAAATTTAGAAATCAGTTTCTAGTTTTGCAACTTTAAACACCTGCCTAAATTTTATCTAAGATATAAAGAATTCTGTTCTCAACCGTATCTTTTGGTACTTCAATTAAGTCGTAGCCATATTTCTTATACGTTTCAACAAGGTGTTTTTGAATTGTTAGTGCCTGTTCAAAATTTTCGTAACGCTCTGTATCGCATTCGTAAATTTCTTCCCAAGGTGGTAAAATAAAAGTTTTGGTGTATTTAAAATCCTCGCACGCCTTTACAAAATGTGCTGGATAATCATCACCAATATAATCCATATAAGCGACAACATCTGGAATACCGCGATCTATAAAAACTACATCATCAGGTTCTTCAAGAGCATCTTTGAATTGTTTAATGCGTCCTTCAAGTAACATTTCGCTAAATAATAAAGGTTGTTCCAGAAACAATTGGTCAATTCCCCGTTGTTGTGCTTCGAGTGTAACTTGTCTTGAAATTTCAGGATAACAGCAGTAGCCACGAGCTACCAATTCGTTAATAAGAGTAGATTTTCCCGTTCCCGGGCCACCAATGAGAACTATGATTTGTTTTTGCACTTTCTTAAAATAAAGCGCAAATTTACCTAAACTTATTGTATTTAAAAAGATTATTTTGCCTTGAGCGAACGATTTCGCAATTTTATGTGAATTAGGAGGTTTGGAATCAGTTATTCGTTGCAATCTTTTGCTTTTTAAAGAAAAAAACGAGAGGTTTTTTCTTCATGCTTCGGAACGTTGAAACAAAACAGTTCAAAAATGAAAATAATCCTATGCAAATGTTATCGCAACTGGACTAAAGTCCAGCTCTGTAAAATAGATCGTTCCTCCGGAACTAAATAAAAAAAAAGTCGTAGACTCGGCAAATATTGTAGGGCTGGACTTTAGTCCAGTTTATATTGGTCGGTAGAAAAACAAAGATGGGTTGGCGAAAATGTCCTGTAAGGCCTATTCGCAAAACAAATATTTCTCAGAACCCACACCTTTCTTTTGCGAAGGAATAATAATATGGGACTCAAATTTCTTTCCTTTCAACACATCATTTACAAAATCCAGAACATATTGTTGACCTTGGTGGAAAAGATAACCTGATAATTCATGTCCGCCGCCGCAAAAAGTGATTAGTTCAATGTCTTTGTGTAGATCATTCATATGATTGTAAACCGCATAAGATCCAAAAAGAATCATCCAGCCCGATGCATTTGTAGGGCAGGAGCGATGCGAACCAGCACTATACGGAACGGTATCATCGTTATTTCCGTGTGCCAACAACATTGGAATCGCTTTTTCTTTTGTAATTAAATTAATATCCTGAATGGCGCCTGATCCTCCAATAAAACCTTTGTACTTGAAGTTTTCCGGAAGATTGTTTTTGTATAAATTCATGAGTTTATAATCCCAGAACGAAGCATGAAAACCAATTTCGGCTCCCGCACTAATTCCTGAGATGAATATTTTAGAAGTATCAATATTGTATTTATTGGCATTTTCGATCAAAAACGAAGTTGCCTGCCACATATCGCTCACGCCAATCTGGATTGCTTTTATCTTTTCGGTCAACGTTCCTTTACAACCAAAATCTTTTCCTTTCATATATAAGCTGTACGAAATACTCGCAACCGCATAGCCATTTTTTGCCATGAACATTCCAAATTCTTTTTCGCTCGTACGTTCTCCGCCAGAAAATCCTCCGCCGAATGCAAAAATAATTAACGGAAGTTTTTCGTTTGTTTTCTTTTGAGGTAAGTATAAATCCAGATCCAGTTTGATGGTGTCATTCTGAAAATAAGTCATCGTTTTGATTTCCTGTCCGTGAATGTTATTGATTGTAAGTGCGATAAAAAATAAGAGAATTTTTTTCATTGTAATGTTTTTTTTGAATCGCAAAGTAGCGAAGGAACAAAGTTTTTTAACTTATGACAGTTTAAGCTTTGCGCCTTCGTGACTTTGTTGCAAATTTAGAAGCAAAGTTTCTCAAATATAAAAGTTTGCCGCCAGTTTTACGAATTTTTACGGATTTTAACTTTAGGATTAATCAAAAAAGAGTGAAAGCAGAGGATACATTTACCACAATATAATTCGTGTAAATTAGTGAAATTCGTGGCAAAGAATCGATGCTTTCTTCAATGAAAAAAATCTAAAACCGAAAATCTGAAATCTGAAATCAAAAACGTATATTTGCTTTCTATTTTAAAGTGCAAATGGAGAACGATAAAGAAAAAAACACCGCCGAATTTTACGAAAGATTAAAGGTTGAGTTAGATAACTCAAATACTTGGCCTGCAGAATATTTGTATAAATTTATAATGCCTTCGGTAGACGATAATGTGGAGCGAGTTGAAAAAGCTTTTGACAGTATGGGCGCGGTAATTAAAACAACAAAATCTAAAACAGGTAAATTTACCAGTGTTTCTATAGATGTTACAATGCATAGTGCTGATCATGTGATTAGCAAATACATTGAAGTTTCTACAATAGAAGGTATAGTTTCATTATAAGTTATGGTCGAAAAATATAAAAAAGAAGTAGCGAATGACGTTGTTTTCAATTTAGAATATAATTCTGAAAGACAGCGTTTACTTATTCCGGAATATGGTCGTCATTTGCAAAAACTGATTGATCAGGCAACTATTATTGAAGATGATGAAATGCGCAACAAAGCTGCGAAATACATTATTCAGGTTATGGGAAGTCTGAATCCTCATTTGCGTGATGTACCGGATTTTCAACATAAATTATGGGATCAGCTATTTATTATGTCTGATTTTAAATTAAATGTAGAATCGCCATATCCAATTCCGTCGAGAGATGTATTGCAGCTAAAACCGGATGTTTTACAGTATCCGCAAAATTTTCCTAAATACAGATTTTATGGTAACAATATCAAATACATGATTGATGTTGCTAATAGATGGGAAGATGGTGAAATGAAAAATGCATTGATATTGGTAATTGCCAATCATATGAAAAAATCATATTTAAGCTGGAACAAAGACACAGTAAAAGATGATGTGATTTTTGAGCATTTATATGAATTGTCAGGAGGTAAAATTAATTTATTACAAAGCACAGAAGAGCTTTTGAATACAACAGATTTATTGCGTACCAACAAACGCATGTCTAATAAAATTACGCCAGCCGGACCTCCAAAAATCCAAAGTAATAAAAACAATATTAAAGGCGGAAAACCAAAACCTTTTCAGAAAAACAACAATCAAAAGTAGAAAAAGTTGCTAGTTGTCTAAGATGTTAAGTTGCTGGGTCTTTCTTAAACTTAGTAACTCAGAACCTTAGTAACTCAAAACCTTAAAAAAAACAATCAGAAATAAAAAGTTGCTAGCAGCTAATCTACTAAGTACCTCAAAAAAAACTTAGAACCTTAGAACCTCAGTAACTCAGAACCTAAAAAAGAAATATGGGAATTTTTAAAATCGAAGGAGGAACTCCTTTAAAGGGAGAAATTACTCCGCAAGGAGCAAAGAATGAGGCATTACAAATTTTATGTGCCGTGCTTCTAACGGGGGATAAAGTAAAAATTAATAATATTCCCGATATTATTGACATTAATAAATTAATCACATTGTTGGGTAATTTAGGAGTGAAAATTCAACGAAATGAACCGGGTTCGATTACGTTTCAGGCCGATGAGGTTAATGTTGGATATTTAGAAACCGAAGCTTTCAAAAAAGAAGGTGGAGCATTACGTGGTTCTATTATGATTGTTGGACCACTATTAGCACGTTTCGGAAAAGGATATATTCCAAAACCGGGAGGAGATAAAATTGGACGTCGCAGATTAGATACACACTTTGAAGGTTTTATTAACCTTGGAGCGAAATTCAGATACAATAGAGAAGATCACTTTTACGGAGTTGAATCTCCGGAAGAAGGATTACAAGGAACAGATATGCTGCTTGACGAAGCATCAGTTACCGGAACAGCAAATATCGTAATGGCTGCTGTTTTAGCAAATGGAAAAACGACAGTTTATAATGCTGCCTGTGAACCTTATTTGCAACAATTATGCAAAATGTTAAACTCAATGGGAGCTAAGATCACAGGAGTTGGATCTAACTTATTGACCATCGAAGGTGTTAAAAGCCTTGGCGGATGCGAGCATAGAATTTTACCGGATATGATTGAAATTGGTTCTTGGATTGGTCTTGCGGCTATGACAAAAAGCGAAATCACGATCAAAAATGTAAGCTGGGAAAACTTAGGTTTGATCCCAAATACTTTTAGAAAATTAGGTATTACAATCGAAAAACGCGGAGACGATATTTATATCCCTGCTCACGTTGATGGATATGAAGTGAAAACAGATATTGATGGTTCTATTCTGACAATTGCAGATGCGCCATGGCCAGGATTTACACCTGACTTATTGAGCATTGTTTTGGTTGTGGCAACACAAGCGAAAGGAGATGTTTTGATTCACCAAAAAATGTTTGAAAGCCGTTTGTTCTTTGTAGATAAATTAATTGACATGGGAGCTAAAATTATGTTATGTGATCCGCACAGAGCAGTTGTTATGGGACATAATTTTGAATCTCAATTAAAAGCTACAACAATGTCATCTCCTGATATTCGTGCTGGGATTTCATTATTAATTGCTGCATTATCTGCAAAAGGAACAAGTACAATTCAGAATATTGAACAAATCGATCGTGGATATGAGCGTATCGACGAGCGTTTGAGAGCGATTGGAGCAAAAATTATAAGAGCATAAATAAATATTTAGTCAAATAAATATTCAAAATAAACCATTAGGAGGTTAAGGAAAATTAAGATTGCAATATCTTAATGAAACTTAATATCTTAATGGTTTTTATATCTTAAAACTTGATTTTAAAATCCGTTAAAAGTCTCACATGACAAATGAACAAAAAGCTATAAAAGCTACTATATTTAGTATAGTTGGAAACACCTGTTTGGCCGTTATAAAAGGTTTGGCAGGTTTTTTTGGCAATTCCTATGCCTTGATTGCAGATGCAATCGAATCGACTACAGATATATTTTCGTCTTGTCTGGTTTTGTTCGGAATAAAATATTCAAACAAACCCGCAGATGAAAACCATCCTTACGGTCACGGTCGTGCAGAACCACTGATTACCTTTTTGGTAGTTGGTTTTTTAATTACTTCTGCGACCATTATTGGTTACGAAAGTATTGCCAATATTCAAAATCCGCATGATTTGCCAAAATCCTGGACCTTATATGTTTTGGGAGCTATTATTGTCTGGAAAGAATATTCGTTTCGTTTAGTGATGAAACGCAGTAAGCAAACCAATAGTTCATCATTGGCAGCTGATGCATGGCACCATCGAAGTGATGCCATTACTTCTGTAGCGGCATTTGTCGGGATTTCGATTGCACTTATTATGGGAAAAGGGTATGAATCAGCAGATGACTGGGCGGCACTTTTTGCTGCTTTTTTTATCTTATATAACAGCTATAAGATTTTCAGGCCGGCACTTGGCGAAATTATGGACGAAAATTTAAACGATGACTTAGTTGAAGAGATTCGAATAAAATCTCTAACCGTTATTGGTATTCTGGGAACTGAAAAATGTTTTATCCGTAAAGCCGGAATGAAATATCATGTCGATCTCCATGCTATTGTATCAGCCAAAATTTCGGTAAAAGAAGGACATGATTTGTCACACAAACTACAAGATACTTTAAAAGAAAAAATACCTCAATTGGGGAATGTCTTAATACATATTGAACCGGATGATTATCACTAGGAGAGCTTCAAAGTGACAAGGTTTCAAAGTAGTTGCAAAGGCTTGTAATATGTTATGAACCGCTGTCAAAGTTCAAAACTTGTGAAAGATAAAATCTCAAATCCGCTTATTCTTTCAGAGAGTAAGCGGATTTTTTTATAGTCGTTTTCGCCGTGGCGAACGGGCTATCCGCCATATCTTTTACTTTTTAAAGAAAAAAGCAAAAGGATGTCGCTTCTCTCCCTAACACGATCCGGGATAATGATAACATTTGCGGTTTTTTTGTCACTTCGACGAAGTAGAAGTCACATAAAGAAATTCGACTCCAATAATAAAATTTTGAAGAAAAATCATAATTGATTCCTTTGTGATTATGTACAAGACGTGAAAATCGTGATGTGATTTCTCCTTCGTCGAAATGACAAGATTGTGCTTATTTAGATAGAAGCCTAATTCAATACATTTAGAATCTTCAAGCCAAAAACAACACCATTTTGCTGAATTCCGCCTTGATAAGAATGAACATAATCCAATCTGAATATCTTGAATTTTCCAAAGCCTAAATTGTCTAAACCAACAGTAAATTCAGTATAAGGTTTCCTGTCCGGAATTGCCAGGGAGTGAAATCCAAGATTCATCGTTGATTTTAAAAGATTCAGCAAAGGAATCTTGTTCATGATAAATCCCGTATCATTATGTTCCAGATGCATTTCAAAATAACTGTCATTTGTACTATTGGCGTAATAAGGCATTAGGTTAAAAACGTTTAGGTAGCGCTCACTTGTGCCAATATGAGTTTGATTTCCGTTAAAATGTCTGTAGTCGATAAAAGAAATATTTTCGGCATTAAAGAATTTTCCCGCTCTTAAATTCATGCCAAGAATTCCTTTGTTTCCTAACGATAAATCGTAAAGAACAGAAGCTCCAATTCTTTCAAATTCGTATTTTTTCTCGCTTGCCGCAAATGCTTTTTCGAAAGCTAAAAATACTATTGGATATTTTTCGTCCTTAATATTATATCTTCCATCAGGTCTTGAAATGTATTTATTGCCAAAGTTGATTCTGGTACTTAGAGCGGCTTTAAATAAATGATGAGGATCAAATGCCGGCGTTGTAAAATCATTTGGCGCTAACGGATTATTAGAAGAATAGAAATCGTCTCTTTTAAAGAAAGAGTAATCGGTTGTATTAAAAAGGGTTTTTCGTTGTTCGTATGCTACTTTTCCAACGAGATTAACGCCATTCAGAATGTTTTGCGAGTAATTGATCTGGGCAAATTCCAGATTATACAGCTTCATGTAATTGTCCTTAAAAAATAAAGAACTTATAGAATTGATAAGCTTGCTGATAGGCTCGAAACTATTGAATTGCGCTGTTTTTGTTCCTCCTGAAACTCCAATAGTAGCATAATTGATATTATTAAATTTATGATTGAATTCTCCAACTGCCCTAAAACGTTCGTCTGAAAAACCGTAATTAAAAGTAGTGCTGATCGAAGTGCTTTTTCCTTGTTCTTCATTCCACTTTTTAAAAGAAAAACCAGAATCTAAATTAAAGCCCTGAACAGTATTAAAACTCAATGATGTGATATTCAATAAACCTTTGTATTCAAAAGAATGCTTCTTGAAAGTATTCTTGTAATCATAGCCCATTAATATATCCAAAACTTTAAACTTGTTGTTTTTTGCATCAAGCGAATCAGTATATTTTTGGGATTTTCTAATCGTTTGCAGACTGTCTTTTTTTGTGTAATCAGTACTTTCTTCAATCGTTAACGGAATGGGTCTGATTTGATTCCAAAAAGCATCATCTTTTTTATTCGCATTAAGTTCGAACGCAACAACTTCATTTCCAAAAGTCTTTTTTTCAAACGAAGCAGGGAACTCATAGTTTGAATATACATAATTGAATTTCCCCGAGAATTTTACACCAAAAAGACCTGCATTAAAATCCAGGGTTTGCGCATTTTTTGTCCAAATTTTGTTTTTTGGATTATAACTAAAGCTTTGTTTCAAGTTCATTACTTCAGTGAATTCATTTTTCATGCGGTATCCTTTTATGACTAAATCTATGGCATAAATGGCAAAACTATCATCGACTATATAAATGTAACCTTCAAAAACAGGTTCCTTATCACGTTTAGGAATTACTTTGATTTTGTAAATCTGTTGATTATTATCGTCATAAAAACTCCCCTCAAGTTTGTATTTGTAATAGCTGAAAGCATTATCTGCAATAGGGGAGATCAGCTTAACGTCAAAGTCCAGCGTATTGTCATAAAAATCGTAAGTCGATAATGAAGCGGTATTGTAACTATAACCCTTGTTGTTTCCGGATATTTTAGAAGCAATGATTTTCTCTTTTAATTTGTCCGGTTTTTCGAAAATAATTTTAGATATGGTTTCAGATAAGTATAAAATCCCCGATCCTGTAGAGTCCAGATTTGATGCCATGTCAACTCCAAGATCTACTTTTTTGCCAAGAATTTTTTTAGGTAAATCTTTGACTTTAAACATTCCTTTAGAATAAAAATCAGCCGTGTATCGTGCTGTTTTATCTGAATTGTCTTTTTTGTTCGCAATAGCATTTTTTATGATTGCAATTGCGGGATTATTTTTGGGATCAATTACGACTTCGTTTAATGCAAAACTTTCTTCATGCATTTTTACATCCAACGTAAAAGTTTTCGAATCAGGAGAAACTGAGATTTTTTGTGTTTTGAAGCCTAAATACTGAAAAGTAATCTTGTTCTTGCCCGGTTCTTTTACGTTAAGTTGATATTTTCCCTGTTCGTTAGAAGTAGTTCCGCTATAAGTGTTTTCTTCAAAGACAGAAACAAAAGGCAGCGGATTACCCTTTTCGTCAGTGATAGTTCCCTTTATTTGAGCAAAATTGGAGATCGAAAAAAATAAAAAGGCTAGTAAAGTATAGTTTTTCATGAAAGTGGTTTCTCTCACAAAAATAGAATAAGTTAAAAACGAGCCTATTAATAATTTGTTAAATTGTTTGTCAGGTTGAGCAGAGCCAAAGTCCTCTCATTTTCAATAGTCTTCGACTTCGCTCAGGGTGACATTCGGTTAGAAAGTTATAAGTATTTACAGGAATGACTGAATGGCCAATTCGTAGCTTTTTAAGCCAAAGCCTAAAATAACCCCTTTCGCGTTTCCGGACAAATACGATTGGTGTCTGAAACTTTCGCGGGCATAAGTATTCGAAATATGTACTTCGATAACAGGAGTTGTAACCGCTTTTATAGCATCGCCTAAACCTATTGAAGTATGAGTATAAGCACCGGCATTTAAAATAATTCCGTCATATGTAAAACCATGTTCCTGAATTTTTCCAATCAGCTCACCTTCTATATTACTTTGGTAGTAAGAAAGTTCTATATTAGGAAATTTAGTTTGCAGCGTTTCAAAATAATCTTCAAAAGTTTGGCTTCCGTAAACTTCCGGTTCTCTTTTTCCTAATAGATTTAAATTGGGTCCGTTGATTATAGCGATTTTCATATTTTAAAGATATTTTGTGCGAGTTAAAACATTTAGTTTTTTAAACCATATAAGAAATAGAAGTTCAATTAAGCTAAATTAATTTTATTGGTTGAAATTGTTTTTGAAATTGTCATAGAACTTGGTAAAAATAAAAAAACCGTTCTAATTAATAGAACGGTTTTCTTAAAAGTATGTGATAAATTTTTTTAGAACAACATTATTCCAGCTGAAAGTTGTATAACAGAGTTTCTTACATTTGCATCTTTTGATGCTTCTGTAAGTCCGATTCCATAACGAGCTTGCACAAAAATACTTTCTGTAAGTTTTAGACCTAAACCAGCATTAAGTCCGAAATCGAATGTTTTAGTGTCTCCAAGGTTAACATTATCTTTGTCGCTTACTAAAAATTGAGCTTGTGGTCCCACCTCTAAGCTAAATGATTTACTTAAATAAATTTTAGCCATTACCGGAATAGATATATATCCCAAGTCATTTTTTACTTCTTGGTTCACATCTTTAAATTTATAAGATGCTCCTTGAGTAGAGTATAAAAGTTCAGGTTGAATAGAGAATTTTTCTAATAATTTAATTTCAGCAACTAAACCTGCATGAAAGTTTGTTATTCCTTCTTTGTCAATATTCTGACTTGGAAATGCGTCTCCAGTTTGGCTAGCAAAGTTAACCCCTGCTTTTACCCCAATTTTTAGTAATTGTGCCTGAATTGTAGCTGATGTTGCGATGAACAGAACAGCCGCTAAAATTATTTTTTTCATAAAAGTGTTTTTAAATTTGGTATTTTTTTAATGTTATCTATTAGTCAAAACTACATTATTTTAATTTTATTGTTTTATATATAGCTTTAAATAATTAACAAAAATCTCACGTATTTATGTTTTTTATTAACCTTCGTTTTTTACTTCATTGGCTAATCTGTTGAAATTCAGCTTTTTGTTTGTAATTAAATTCTGTCTTATTTTAATGCTTTTTGTTTTTATTATGTACTTGTTTTAACAAGTATAAGATTATTTTTGTTAGGTAATAAATAAAAACACAAACATGATAAAAAATATTTTAGCTGCTATTGCAGTAATGACAATTGGTTTTGCAAGTGCACAAGAGCAAACTAAAAAAGGAAAGTATCTTATTGAAGGTAATACTTCTTTTGGAGCAACGGGAACTGGTAACACAGGCTTTGCATTGCGTTCAGAAGATGGTACTACTTCTTGGAATGTTGGTGCTGAGGGTGGTTATTTTGTAATGGATAATTTAGCTGTAAAAGTAGGATTAGGTTATGGTGATAATGGAGAAGATTATAAGTAAAATAGAGGCTCTGAAAATCGTCTGTATTAAAGTGTTCTCCGTCACCTATCCGAGAATATCAGAGAAAAAGAAGGCGTTGTCATATTTGAAAACAACCTCTTTTGATAAACGGTTACTTTTTCAGTGCCCTCCACATGTGAGAAGGCTTTTTTAATTTAGTATGCCTAATGTGTAACAAATTGTGATTCGTTAATTAATTTTTTAACAGGATTAAGTTTCTAATTACCAATTTATTTGTTAAAATAAAAATTATTTTTTATGAAGTAAATTTTTATATTTGATTATTAATTTAACCAAAACAAATATTATGAAGAAAATTATTTTAGCTGCTATAGCGGTAACAGCAAACAAGATTTGGAATAAAAGGAGGTCTTAATATTTCAACTTTAGTTGGAGGAGATGTTGAAGATACTAAATCGTTAGTCGGTTTTCACGTTGGAGGTTTTGCTGAAATCAAAATTTTTGACAAATTCTTTATCCAGCCAGAGCTTTTGTATTCAACTCAAGGAACTAAGGTTGATGGTCCTTTAGGGACTGATGCAGATCTTAAATTAAATTATTTGAATATTCCGGTTTTAGCTAAATATTATATCGTGGATAAATTTAGCGTTGAAGCTGGTCCACAATTAGGTATTTTGTTATCTGCAAAAGCAAATGGTAGCGATTTTAAAGACTATACAAGGTCTGTAGATTTTGGGTTTAATATTGGTGCAGGATATAATTTTACAGATAATCTTTCTGTAGGTCTTCGTTATACTATAGGATTGTCTCCTATTACAGATAACGAAATTGATAATACAGAAGATTATTATGATAGTGCTAAAAATAGTAACCTTGCTTTATCTTTAGCTTATAAATTCTAATTACTTCTAGAAAATAAATTTTCAAAACCTTCCCTAATCAGGAAGGTTTTTTTTATTTTGTTATTTTTAAGTTGTTGAAAAACAATCGTCTAAATGAATTGTATCAAAAATAAATTTCTATATTTTTATAAGAATATTCTGTCATTATTGTTGTGTTTCTTTTTCTTTAATTTAAAATCTATGAAATGAAAAGAATTATTTTACCAATTATGGCATGTATGTTATTTGGATTTGCAAGTGCCCAATCTACTAGATTTGGAGTAAAAGGCGGACTGAATATCTCGAATTTTACAGGTTATCAGGAAGATGTTAAATCTTTAGCTGGTTTTCATGTTGGAGGATTCGCTGAAATTAAAGTGGCGAAAAAATTTGCGATTCAGCCTGAATTTTTGTTCTCGACTCAGGGTACTACTGTCGAAGGTTAAGGTGGTAATTCGAATGCAAATGTCAAAGTGAATTATTTAAATATTCCGGTTTTGGCTAAATATTATATTACAGATGCTTTTAGTGTTGAGGCTGGACCACAGATTGGGTTTTTGTTGTCAGCCAAAAGTAGAGGGGAAGATATTAAGGATTTGTTTAAATCAACAGATTATGGCCTTAATTTGGGAATCGGGTACGACTTTACGGAAAATTTTGCTCTGGGCGTACGTTATACAATAGGATTGTCAGATATAGCAGATGTTCCTGATGACATTCAGGATTATCCATTTGTTTATAATGCAAGCTTTAAAAATAGCAATTTTGCATTGTCATTAGCATATAAAATTTAATATTTACAGCAACATACTTTATAAAACCTTCTCTAATACGGAAGGTTTTTTTATGCCTAAAAATGTTTTACTTTGTAAGTATGAATTGGAACAGCTATATTAAAGATTATCAGTCGTATTTGCGAATCGAAAGAGGATTGTCGAAAAATACAATCGAGAACTATGGCTTTGATATCGAACGATTATGTTTTTTTTTAGAAACGAATCAAATAGAGGTTTCTCCCTTGAAAATTTCAGATGAAACCGTTCAACAATTTATATATGCTGTTGCAAAAGAAGTGAATCCACGTTCGCAAGCCCGTATTATTTCAGGTTTAAAAAGTTTTTTTGGCTATCTTGTTTTCGAAGATTATAGAAATGATAATCCATTAGAATTAATCGAAACTCCAAAAACAGGACGTAAACTCCCCGATACTTTATCTGTTCAGGAAATAGATTCGCTTATTGCAGCTATTGATTTAAGTACAAACGAAGGCGAACGAAATCGTGCTATTATAGAAACATTATACGGTTGCGGACTTCGGGTTTCGGAGTTGGTTTCGCTAAAGATTTCCGATTTGTTTTTTGACGAAGGGTTTATTAAAATTACGGGAAAAGGAAACAAAGAACGTTTTGTACCAATAGGAAAATATACCCAAAAATACATGCAGATTTATCAAAAAAATATTCGGGGAACCCTAACGATAAAGAAAGGTTTTGAAGATACTTTATTCTTAAACCGAAGAGGAAGTCAGCTCACACGGGCTATGATTTTTACGATTATAAAAGACCTGGCTGTGAAGATTAATCTAAATAAAAATATAAGTCCGCATACGTTGCGACATTCTTTTGCAACGCACTTACTCGAAAATGGCGCTGATTTAAGATCAATTCAGTTAATGTTAGGGCATGAATCGATTACAACTACTGAAATTTATGTTCATTTAGACAGAAGTTTTTTAAAAGAAGTAATGCATTCTTATCATCCCAGAAAATAATTTTATGTGAAGACCTGCCTTTTTAAGTGAAAATTTAATATATTGTGTAAGGTTTTGTGTTAATCTTTAAATAGGAGAGGCATAAAGTGGTTCTTTTTCGTTGAGATATTATTCGAAATAATTGAATCTACTAAATAAGTGATATATGGTTTTTGATTTATATGGAAATGAGGATTGCTTAGAAGTAAATAATTTTTATAAAAAGTTGTTTGCAGAAATGCCTGATTTACTTTTTCAGTTTGTTATTGATTGTGATAACAATTATACTTTTCCTTTAGTCGGTAAATCGGCTGACGAAATCTTTGAGCTTGCAGCTGATATGTTTTCAAATAATCCCAAGCTAATTATTTATGACAGGATTTTTCCTCAGGATCGCGATTTATTTTTCCAGTCCCTTGTAAAAGCAAGAAAAGAAGTAAAGCCATGGGATATTGAATTTAGGGCAGTTTTGCCTAAGAAAGGATTGCGCTGGTTTAAAATTTCGTCTAAAACTGAATTGGCTCACGATGGTTGTGTTAGTTTTTATGGACACGTTTCTGATATTACGGAGCTAAAGGAAAAAGAAGAAAAACTTCGTATATCCGAAGAACGTTTTCAGTTTGCTCTTGAAGCCGGGACAGCAGGAATTTGGGATTGGGACATGGTTACCAATACTGTTTTTTACTCTTCATTATCATTAAAAATTTTAGAATTAGAATCAGCAGATATTTTTGATGACCCTGAACGCTGGGACAAGATTGTTCATCCTGATGATTTGCCAAAATATTACTCAGATATTCAGGAACATTTTGACAATAAGATTCCGTACTACGAAAATTATCATCGTGTAATGACTTCCAGTGGTAATTATAAATGGATTCTGGATCGCGGAAAAGTGATTAAAAGAGACGAAAATGGTAAACCATTACGGGTAATAGGTACACATACCGATATTTCTTTGCAAAAGGAAAAAGAATTAGAGCTTTTAAAAACGATGAAATTATATAGTGATCAAAATAGCCGACTGGTTAATTTTTCGCATATCGTTTCGCATAATCTAAATACTCAGGCAGGGAATATAAAGTCTATTTTAGATTTTATTGATGCAGATGTAGATAAACAAACTGTTAGCGAAATGTTGGAGCATTTACGAACAGTTTCTAATGATTTGAATGATACAATAGCTAATCTAACGCAGATTGTAAAAACGCAGAGTAATATTAATATAGCGGTTACTCCGTTAAAGCTCTCTGATTATATCGATAAAACAATCTCTACAATAAAAGGATTTGACAAACAGAAGAATGTAACGATTATAAATAATGTGCCGAAGTATTTGACTGTAAATTTTAATCCGGCGTATATGGAAAGTGTGCTGTTGAATTTTGCGACGAATGCCATAAAATACGCACATCCTGATCGTGATCCGGTTATTGTTTTTGATTTTGCCATTGAGCCGGAAGGTTATAAATCATTAAAAATTACAGATAATGGTTTGGGAATAGATTTGAGTGTTTACGGAGAGTTGTTATTCGGAATGTATAAAACGTTTCATAAACATCAGGAGGCCCGGGGAATTGGTTTGTATATTACCCGAAACCAAATTGAGGCCATGAAAGGAAGTATTTCTGTAGAAAGCGAGGTTGGAGTAGGGACGAGTTTTAAAATTGTCTTTAATGATCTTTAAAATTTATTTAAAGACATAGAAATACTGGTTTTAACGAAGAAAGCACAAAGGTTTTTCGCAGAGTTACCTAAGATTTAAGTTGTGTTTACGCAATCTAAGTTCGCAAAGCTTCGTGGTTTTAACGTAGCATATTTAAAAAAAATTGCAATCCCTGTGGTAATTTTTTTTCTCTCCACAGGTTTTTTATTTATAAAATATAGGCAACGTTGCCTTTGGTGCAAAACAATAAAGGCTATCCGGTTAGGATAGCCTTTGTTGTTTTTATATAATGTTGAGATTACTTAGCGATATTAACAGCTCTTGTTTCTCTAATTACTGTTACTTTAACCTGACCCGGGTAAGTCATTTCAGTTTGAATTTTTTGTGAAATTTCAAAAGATAAGTTTGCTGCATTATCATCAGAAACTTTTTCACTTTCTACAATTACACGAAGTTCTCTACCTGCCTGAATTGCGTATGCATTTTTTACACCGCTAAATCCGTAAGCTACTTCTTCAAGATCTTTCAAACGTTGAATGTATGAATCCAGAACCTGACGTCTTGCGCCTGGTCTTGCACCTGAAATAGCATCACAAACCTGAACGATAGGAGAAAGTAATGATTTCATCTCGATCTCGTCGTGGTGAGCTCCAATGGCATTGCAAACTTCTTCTTTTTCACCGTATTTCTCTGCCCATTGCATTCCTAATAATGCGTGAGGTAAATCACTTTCAGTATCCGGAACTTTACCAATATCATGAAGTAAACCTGCTCTTTTAGCCAGTTTTACGTTTAAGCCAAGTTCGGCAGCCATGATACCACAAAGTTTAGAAACTTCTCTGGAGTGTTGCAATAAGTTTTGTCCGTAAGATGAACGGTATTTCATTCTACCAACAACTTTAATCAATTCAGGGTGTAAACCGTGAATACCTAAGTCAATAACAGTACGTTTACCAACTTCGATAATTTCGTCATCAATTTGTTTGGCAGTTTTAGCAACAACCTCTTCAATTCTTGCCGGGTGAATACGTCCGTCAGTTACCAGTTTGTGCAATGCCAAACGGGCAATTTCTCTACGAACCGGATCAAAACAAGAAAGAATAATAGCTTCCGGTGTATCATCAACAATGATTTCTACTCCTGTTGCAGCTTCAAGAGCTCTAATATTACGACCTTCACGACCAATAATTCTACCTTTTACATCATCAGATTCAATGTTGAATACTGAAACGCAATTTTCAACTGCTTCTTCAGTTCCAACTCTCTGGATTGTATTAATGATGATTTTCTTAGCTTCTTGTTGTGCAGTAAGTTTAGCCTCTTCAATCGTATCCTGAATATGAGACATTGCTTTACTTTTAGCTTCGGCTTTTAAGCCTTCTACTAATTGTTCTTTTGCTTCTTCGGCAGAAAGTCCTGAGATTACTTCAAGTTGTTGTAATTGACTTTTATGTAATTTGTCAACTTCAGTTTGTTTTTTGTCTAAAACCTCGATTTTGTTGTTGTATTCTGCTGTTTTAGCTTCAAAATCATCGTTTACTTTTTTAGCTTTCGATAATTCATTTGAGATTTGAGATTCCTTATCGCGAACTCTTTTCTCCACTTCTGCTACTTTTTTATCTCTTGATAAAATAACTTGCTCGTGCTCAGATTTTAATTCGATAAATTTTTCTTTCGCCTGAAGGATTTTATCTTTTTTAATGTTCTCGGCTTCTAAATTAGCATCTTTTAAAATTGAAGAAGCCTCTTTTTTTGCGTTCTTGATTAGATTAGAAATATTGCTCTTTTCGATAATTTTAGCGATTGCAAAACCTGCTGCAATCCCTATAATACCTGAAATAATGATCGTTATTATGTCCATGTTTGTTAAAATTTATATATAAAAAAAGCCTACATTAATTGCTTGAATAAACTCGTAAAGACAAGTTTTGAGCTAACTCACTGTTCAAGTTTCCTTGCCGAAGCATGGCATACTATAGTAGCGAAGATTCACTCACTTTAATTTGTTAGTGTTGAGTTTACCAATTGTGAACTAATGTAGGCAGTATCTTAGTTTCTGTAAAGAACGTTTAATTTTCGAGATATTGATCTAATAGCGAATTTAATCTTTTAATTCTTTCAATGGTTTCTTCTCCATCGATTGCGTTATCAATTTGTTTTTGCTCTACTTGTGATGCAAATTGCAAGGCACACATAGCCAGAACATCTTGTTTGTCACGAACCGCGTAACTTTCTTCGAATTGCTTGATCATAGCATCAATTTTTTTAGAAGCACTTCTAAGTCCCTCTTCCTGACTTGGTTCAACCGTTAATGGATAAACTCTGTCTGCAATTGATATTTTAATTCTAAGCTTTCCGTCCATGTCTTTCTAGTCTGATAGTTGCGCTATACAGTAATCGATTTCGCGAATTAATGAATTTATTTTAAGCTTTGTCTCTCTCTTGTTATTGTCGCTGCCAAGTAATGAATTAGCGATTTTAAGGGTTTCATATTGCTTCTTCAAAGCCTCCATTTCTTCAGATTGTTTCTGGATAATTTGCGCAGCTTTGGTTAGTTCTAATTGTAAAACCTGATTGTTTTTCTCCAGGCCTTTTGATTTCTCAAAAAGCTTTTCAACTTTATATTCAAGAGTATCAATTATTTCTGCAATTACACTCATTGTAAATCCTATTCATTACTTAATCATACAAAGTTAGTATTCCTTTTTATTAATGCAATTTTTTATCGATTTTTTTACATTAAAAATAACCAAATAAATGAAATTCAATCAATTGTATTTTTGTAGCTTTATACTCGGATTTGGCTTCTTTATTTTTTATCTTAGCAAAAATGTTGCTTATGAAATTCTCACTACTCACCCTATTTTTTTGTCCGTTTATTTTTGCTCAAACCCAATATCCTAAAGATGATTTCCGCGCTCCGCTTGATATTCCTATGCAGCTTTCCGGTAATTTCGGGGAGTTGAGACCCAATCATTTTCACGCAGGTTTCGATTTGAAAACCAATCAAAGAGAAGGATTAAGTGTACATGCAATTGCGGATGGATACGTTTCGAGAATAAAAATTTCTACTTTCGGAAACGGAAAATGCATCTATATTACACACCCAAACGGATATACTTCGGTCTACGGACATTTGCAAACTGCCGTTGGTCCAATTCAGGATTATGTAAAAAAAACGCATTATAAAGAAAAAGCATATGAAATCGAAATGTTTCTGAAGCCAGGTGAATTGCCGGTTACAAAAGGACAAATAATTGGACTTTCCGGAAACACAGGTTCTTCTGAAGGACCGCATTTGCATTTTGAAATTCGCGATTCTAAAACAGAATTTGTTATTAATCCGATATTCTTCGGGTTTGATAAAAATATAAAAGACACGAAAAAACCTACTGTTTCAAGTGTTTATGTATATCCGTTAGATAATTCGACAGTCAATCAGTCTAAACTGCCTTTGCTGCTGAATCTCGCATTGCAAAAAGACGGAACCTATCTGGCAAGTAAAGTAAAAGCAAACGGAAAAATTGGTTTTGGAATCTCTGCGGTAGATTATGATAATGTTTCGTTTAATAAAAACGGGGTTTTTAATGTCTCTACTTTTTTTAACGGAAATCAAAATTATAATTATCAGTTCAATACCTATTCATTTGATGAGATGCGTTATGTAAATGCTCTGATTGATTATGCTAAATATAAAAAATCAGGTCAGCGCGTTCAGAAACTTTTTATGAAAACGCCTTTTGCATTAAGCATTATTAAAACGGATTCTCTTCGCGGAATTGTTCCGGTTAAACCAAATTTAGCTTCGACGTACAGAATTGAAGTTTCGGATTATTTCGGAAACCTAAGTTCTATTACAGTTCCTATTGAATATGATGCTGCAACGCCAATTGTAAAAGCAGAACCAATAACGTCAAAGTATTTTATTAAAGTCAATAAAGATTCTAATTTCGAAAAAGATAATATGTCAGTGTTCTTTCCTGCAGGAACTTTTTATGATGATTTTAATTTGAATTTTGATGTCAGAAATAATCGAATATATATTCACGACGATACTGTGCCGGTTCATTCTAATTTTACCATAACGATAAAAGATGATTCGTATCCTGAAGCATTGAGAGATAAGCTTTTTATTGGTAGAAATGGTTCTGGTTATAATGGCACAATTAGAAAAGGAGATGTTTTTACAGCCAAATCAAAAGTATTAGGGCAATTTGGACTTGTGCTCGATACGATTGCACCAACAATTAAAATTTTAAAGCCTATTGAGGATAAATGGATTAGTGACCAGAAAAAAATTGAGTTTGTTATTAATGATTCTTCTTCAGGGATTAAATCTTATAATGGTTATTTGAACGGAAAATGGATTTTGTTTGAATATGAAAATAAAACGAAAAAAATCACACATACTTTTGATGAGTCCTTACTTGCAGAAGGAGCCAACGATTTAAAAATTGAAGTCACTGATAATGTGGGCAATTCTGCTATCTTTGAAGCTCATTTTTTTAGAAGCCAACAAAAATAAAACCAAAGCGTTTGAACAGTAGCAGGATAATATTCGTTTTTCTTTTTTTATGCATTTCTTGTGTTTCATTTGCTCAAAACGCTCATGTTAAAGGTATTATTTTAAATAGTCAAAATCGTCCTGTGGCCGATGTTAATATTACATCACTGGGTAAAACAACACAATCAGATGCAAATGGTTTTTTTGAAGTCGATGTGCCTTCAAATAAAAAAACTTCTTTAGTTTTTACTCATATTTCATTAAAGATGATGAGTTTGACGGTAAATCTGGAATCTAACGAAGTTTTTATTTTTAATCCTGTAATGAGTAATTATGAGGAACAAATGGGAGAAGTTTTTGTGTCTTCCGGAAATAAAAAACGTGTTCAGGGAATTGCAACTATCGATGCGGCAACCATTAAGAAAATTCCGGGTGCCAATGCAGGAATAGAAAATATTCTGAAAACATTACCCGGTGTCAATTCAAATAATGAACTAAGCACGCAATATGCGGTTCGTGGTGGTAATTATGACGAAAATTTAGTTTATGTAAACGAAATCGAAGTCTATCGTCCGTTTTTAATTCGTTCCGGTCAGCAAGAAGGGTTGAGTTTTACCAATACGGATTTAGTTCAGAATGTTGATTTCTCGGCTGGAGGATTTCAGGCTAAATTTGGCGATAAGTTATCTTCTGTTTTAGATATTACCTATAGAAAACCTACTCAGTTTGGCGTTTCTTTAGAGGCTAGTTTACTTGGCGGAAGTGTTGCTGTCGATGCCGTTTCTAAAAATAAAAAATGGTCTGCCGTGACAGGTGTTCGTTATCGAAATAATAGTTTGCTGGTAAACAGTCAGGATACACAAACCAATTATACGCCCACTTTTGCAGATATTCAAACTAATATAAATTACGACATTTCGAATAAATGGCAAGTAAGTTTTTTAGGTAATATTGCTAAAAATGAATATTTATATCAGCCGTTAACACGTGAGACGAAGTTTGGAACGGTAGATAAGCCAATGGCGCTTGCTGTGTATTATGAAGGAAGGGAAAGAGATCAATACGACACTTATTTTGGTGCTTTCAAAACAACTTATAAAGTTTCGCCCACCTTTACCCTAAAGTTTATAGGTTCTTTATTTCATACGATAGAACAAGAGTATTTTGATATTCTGGCACAATATCGTTTAGGAAATGTACGTAATGATCAAACAACTTCTGTCGATTTTACCCGAGGAATAGGCTCGCAATTGAATCATGCCCGAAACGATTTGGATGCCCTTATTGCAAATGCTGAGATTAAGGGTTTTAAAGAGTGGAAAAATGACAGCCAGTTAGAGTTTGGTTTAAAATATACCAGAGAATCTATTCGTGACAGAATTGTGGAATGGGAAATGATTGACTCGGCAGGGTTTTCTATAAATCCGCCAATTGTTATTTTACCAAAAAACAATCAGCCTTACGATCCTTATACAGGACCGCTTTTGCCTTATCAGGATGTTCGTGCTACAAACTTTAATACCATTAACAGGTTTTCAGGATATGCACAATATAATAAAAAATCAGCATTAGGATCCAATCAGGTTTGGTATAATATAGGAGCGCGTTTTCAGAGCTGGAATGTTTCTGGAGCTGCAGTTGAAGGAAAAAATCAAATCGTTTTTAGTCCGCGTGCTCAATTTGCAATAAAACCCGATTGGGATATGGATATGGTTTTCAGGCTTTCCGGCGGGTTGTATCATCAGCCCCCATTTTACAGGGAACTTCGTGATCCGGATGGAGTGGTAAATCCAAATGTAAAAGCGCAGGAATCGGTACATATTGTTCTGAGTAATGATTATAATTTCAAGATGTGGAATCGTCCCTTCAAATGGGTTACAGAATTGTATTATAAGTCACTTTCAGATGTCAATGTGTATTCGATCGATAATGTCAGAATTCGTTATATCGCCAATAATAATGCAACAGCTTATGCCCAAGGTCTTGATTTTAGGCTGAACGGAGAGTTTGTTCCGGGAACCGAATCCTGGATCAGCTTTGGCTATCTGAAAACCGAAGAAAATTATGCAGACAAAGGATATATCGCAAGACCAACAGACCAGCGTTTGAAATTTGCAATGTTGTTTCAGGATTATATGCCCAATATCCCGAGTGTCAAATTATACCTGAATCTGGTTTATAATACTGGTTTGCCTGGTGGAGCTCCTGCATATTCTGATCCATATAAGTATCAGGACAGATTGAATGATTATCGTAGGGCAGATGTTGGTTTTGCAAAGGTTTTTGTTGATAATAGTACTAAAGTAGCAAAAGCAAAATGGCTAAAAAACTTCAAAGAATTGTCTGTTGGGTTAGAGATTTTTAATCTTTTCAATAATCAAAATGCAATTACCAATACCTGGGTTCGTGATGTGTATTCTAAAAATCAATATGCAATTCCAAATTATATGACTTCAAGAGTTTTTAATGTAAAGCTGAATGCGAGATTATGAAAAGTAAACGTGAGAAAAGAAAAAAGATTTTTTACGTGCCGGGAATAATATCTTTGGTTTTTATTCCGTTGTTGTGTTTGTATTATTTTTATAAAATTGATGCTTTTAAGGTTTATAGTTCTCTTGAATTTTTTCTTCCAAATAAAGACGAACTTGAAAAATATAAAGTTGAAGATTTAAGAAAATATAAAATTTTTAAGTTTGAAGACAATAGATCAAAAGAGCAACAGAAGTTAAAAGAATTGAAATTTTTTGTTCACGATTTGGTTAGACAATATGATACTATAAATGGGGCCAAAATTCATTTTGGATCAAAAACAGATTATGATACTTTTGTCAGTGTAATCAGTATGATGTCTGAGGTGAATGTGCCAACTTGGGCTTTGTTTAAGGATAATATTTATGTATTGGCAAATGCTAAACCAAGGCCTAAAAAAGATCGTGGCTTTGTTTGTGGTAACGGAAAGTATTCAAAAATGAATTCGCTTAGAATGGAGGAAGAAAACCAAAAAAAAGAACTTCAGGTTTTTCAGCTTTCTTTTCTAAAACAGCAATGGATTATATTTCTGGGTTATCTGGGAATAGTAGTTCTCAATATCTTTACCCTAGTAAAATTCAATAAAACTAGATAATACAATCAAAAATACTATATTTGATATTATAATATAATTAGCATACATGAAAAATTCTTTAAAATATATAGCCTTAGCAATCATCGGAACATTAGTGAGTTGTAAAGATGAAGTGCAGAAACCAAAAGTAATTTATGATGGTGCCAATAAAGTAAGTGTTGTGATCAAAACGGATTCAACGCAGATTGAAGTGGCAGATTTGCCTATTCAGATGACGGGAACGAATTATTTGATTCATCCTGTTGGGGATTTGCGTGTTTTTGAAAGAGGAACGAAATCCCGTTATGGATCTTCAAGTGTGAACGATGTAAGTTTTACTATTTCTAATTTAGGCGAATATGAAATTACGGGTTATTTGCAAAACCTGAAATTTCAAAAAGTAGATTCAGATTCTATTCGACCATTAACTGATAAACCTGCTTTAATATTAACCGCTACTTATTTGAAATCAGTTGCAGAGAGAACGCAAAACCAAATTATGGTGTATACTTTGGCAGATGCTGATACCAATAAGGATGGTAAAATTGATAGCAGCGATATTAAAACGTTGTATTTGAGTAATATTAGTGGTGAAAATTTTACTAAGGTTTCAGAAGACTTCCAGGAGTTAATAGATTGGAGTTTAATTGAATCTAAAAACCGTTTATACTTTAGAACAATTGAAGATACAAACCAAAACGGACAGTTTGATAAAAATGATGTTGTACATTATAACTACATTGATTTAGCCGCTAAAAAATGGGAAGTTAAAAGTTATAAGCCGATATAAATTTTAGATTGAAAAATTAGAATCTCAACCTTAACGATATAAAAAAGACCATTTAAAAAGTAATTTTTAAATGGTCTTTTTTTGTGTCTAATCACAATCGATAGAAAAGAACCGTGAGGCTCGATCCATATTGTAGGGCTGGACTTTAGTCCAGTTTAGAATAACGAATAACGAATAACGAATAACGAATAACGAATAATCAAAAAACAATAAATAGCATTCTAAATCAAAATATCGCTCTCAAGATCAGATTTTTCGATTTCAAAACCAAATCCTAAACGTTCCACCAATTCAATAACGAGTTTTTTGTACCAGTTTTCAGATTTTGGATGAATGTAAATCTTTTCAATTAATTGTCTAAGGTCAACATTGATTTTCAAGCCGTCATTTAGTTTTATGGTGCTTTTAGAAGTATCCGTAATAATGCGGACTTCACGCTCGTATTGAAAGCTTTTTCGTTTGAATAGAAACGGGAAGAACGAATCATCAAATGGGATGTATTCTTTTTTATAGTCGATATAATTGACCTCGCCAATATACTGATCAAAGTTATTCTCCGGATTCAGTGCTTTCTGTAATCTTCCAATAGTAGACTGAATGGCTAATCCTTCGCTGTTTTGTGTAAAAATCTGCCACATGGCAAACGATTCATATTCGTTAATATGCCAGCTGCTTATAGCGACTTTTTCCCGATGTGTTTTGTAATAGTTTAAAAAGTCTGGATTTTCATTGGCCAGTTTCTTGATCTCTTCATAAGTGGGTTCGCTAAAAGTGCCTTCGTACTGATCTTCGAATTTATCAGAACGGGACATGAATAATTTCTTAGACAATAATAAATCCAGGAATTTAGATAAGTCTAAGTATTTCCAAACAATGGTATCAGGATCATCGGGAAGCTTTATATTCTGATTGTTGAGATACATTTTTTTTGTTTTAGATTTATTTTTTAAAAAAAATAGCCACAGATTATACAGATTAAAATGATTTATTTCGTTAAAAAAAGAATCTGTGTTAATCTGTGTAATCTGTGGCTAAAAGATGTTTTCTTTTATTTACGATTCAAAAGACTGCATCGTTACCAGTTTGTTATAGGTTCCGTTGTGCGCAATCAATTCGTCATGCGTTCCTTGTTCAACGATTTTTCCTTTTTGCATGACCACAATTAAGTCTGCTTTCTGAATTGTTGAAAGGCGATGCGCAATCACAATCGAAGTTCTGTTTTGCATCATATTCTCTAATGCAACCTGAACAAACTTTTCGCTTTCCGTATCCAATGCAGAAGTAGCTTCGTCCAAAATCATAATTGGAGGATTTTTCAATACAGCACGGGCAATCGATAAACGTTGTTTTTGTCCGCCTGAAAGCTTGTTTCCGCTATCACCAATATTAGTATAGATTCCTAAAGGCAAATCTTTAACGAATTCAAAAGCATTTGCAATTTTTAGGGCTTCAATAATTTCGTCATCTGCAGCATCTAATTTTCCTAACGAAATATTTGCTTTTATAGTATCATTAAACAAGATACTGTCCTGAGTTACTAATCCCATCAAACTGCGAAGCGATTGTAAATTCATGTCTTTGATGTTGATTCCGTCAATAGAAATTGTTCCGTCATTTACATCGTAGAAACGCGTCAATAAGTTGGCAATGGTACTTTTTCCACTTCCAGATTGCCCAACAAGTGCCACAGTTTGTCCTTTTTTAATAGTAAGAGAAAAGTCTTTTAAAACCGTTTCTTCTTCATATTTAAAATTTACATTCTGAATATTGATAGAATCATCAAAAGTAGTTTTTTCGATTGCATTTGGTTTAGAAACGATAGTGTTTTCCTGCTCAAGAACTTCAAGTACACGTTCTGCTGCCGCATTTCCTCTTTTAACTCCGTAAGAAGCTTTAGAGATTGCTTTTGCAGGCGTTAAGATATTATAAGCCAATCCCATGTAAGCGATAAAGGAAGGGCCGCTTAGTGTCTTGTCGATCAAAACCATTTGACCTCCATACCACAATAAAATAGCGATAACAGTAATTCCCATAAATTCACTTGCAGGAGAAGCTAAGTTCTGGCGATTGCCTATAGAATTTGATAAATTGAAAAAACGCTCTGTTGAATTTTGAAAAACGGTATTGAAATAGTTTTCAGAATTGTATCCTTTTACGACTTTTAATCCGCCAATAGTTTCTTCGATAGTAGATAGAAAAGCACCTTGTTCTTCTTGTGCTTTTGTTGATTGTTTTTTAAGCTGTTTTCCAATTAATGAAATAATGTAGCCTGAAATAGGAATAAAAATAAAAACAAATAACGTTAGTTTGGTGCTAATGATTAGCATTGTAGTTATTGTGAAAAGTATCGTTAATGGTTCTTTTACAATAAGTTCTAATATTGCTAAAAATGAGTTTTGAACCTCGTTGACATCCGCGGAAATTCTTGAGATAACATCTCCTTTTCTTTTCTCCGAATAAAATGCCAAAGGCAGTTCAAGTGTTTTTTTGTACATAGCATTTCGCATGTCTTTTAAAACCCCATTTCGTAAAAAAGTAATAAAAAACATAGCCAGATAATCTGCTAAATTTTTCAATAAGAAGATAGAGATTATAATGGCTACCATTATGGCTAAAATATAACCAGGATCGTGATCGCCTTTTGTTGTAGTGATGTAATAGCTTAGATATTCTTCTCCGTATTTCTGGAGTTTGAAAATTCCCTCATATATTGGTTTTGCTTTTCTCTCTTTTGCCTGGTCAAACAATACCTGAAGCATTGGTATTAAAGCGACAAACGAAAGTGTACTAAAAAGCGCATACAAAATATTAAAAAAGATATTTAAGAACGCGTATTTTTTATACGGATATATAAAAGGAACTATTTTTTTGAAATTACTCATTTATTATGGATGTTATTTTCTGCTATGGCAATGGCTCTTTCGAGTTTTTCCAGCAATAATTTTTTTTCTGGTAATTGAGTTAAGTAAGCTGATACTTTGATTTGTTCATCGTTATCAAGCATTAGATAATTTATTTGTTCTGGAGATTTTTCACTGCACAAAATTAATCCAATTGGTTTGTTTTCTCCTTCTTTTTGCTCGTTTTTCTCTAACCAACGCAAATAAAGCTCCATTTGACCTTTGTATCCGGCTTTAAATTTTCCTAGTTTTAAGTCAATGGCAACCAATCGGCGCAGGCCGCGATGGTAAAAAAGCAAGTCGATGTAGAAATCTTCATCGTCAATAGTGATCCTTTTTTGGCGGGCAAGAAAAGCAAATTCACTGCCCATTTCAGTAATGAATTTTGTAATTGAGCTAAAATTGAACTTTCTAAATCCTTCTCAGAATAACTATCGTGTAATCCTAAAAAATCCAGGAAGTAAGGATCGCGAAAGGTTAAATCAGGACTTATTTGTTTTTCGTTTTTTAATAACGCTAAGTCATTGAGTATTGTGTCTTCTGGTTTTTTGCTGATCGCAGTTCTTTCAAAAAGCATACTGTCAATACGTTCCTGCAAGGTTCGTACACTCCAGCGTTCGTGAGCGCTCATCTGAATATAAAATTCACGCTTTATATCATTTTCAATTCCTAGTATCGAATATAAATGAGACCAGCTCAATTGTGCAGACACTGTCTGCACAATTGTAAAGTCTTGAAAAACAGTATTTAGTTTTATGAAACTATGTATGTTTCTTTTACTAAAGCCGGTTCCGTATCTTTTTGATAGTTCTGAGCTCAGGATTTGAATTGTTTTCTTTCCGTAATCGGCCCGATCATTTTTTAGAATCTCTTCATTAATCGTTTTTCCAATCTTCCAATATAATAAAGTCAATTCCTGATTAACCGTTTTGGCAACAAAATGACGAGTCTGATCTATTAATCCAATGATTGAATTTAATAGTTCGGGCTGATCATTCGTTTCCGGTTTGTCACTCATTATTTTTTATTTCAAATGCATTCCTGCAATGATATTTTGTATTTTTTCGTCTAAGAAACTTTCGGCAGCATCAAAATTAGTAACTGAATCTAATTCTGCATTAACACTAATGTAGAATTTAATTTTAGGTTCAGTTCCGCTTGGTCTTGCACAAATTTTAGAACCATCTTCAGTATAATAAATCAATACGTTAGATTTTGGGATATCCATTGTAGTTTCTTCGCCGGTCAATAAATTCAAAGCAATAGAAGATTGATAATCTTCTACCATAATTACTCTTTGTCCGCTGATTTCTTTCAAAGGATTTTCACGTAAATCAATCATCATCTGAGTGATTTCCTGTAAGCCTTCGATTCCTTTTTTAGTTAGCGAAACCAGGTATTCTTTATAAAAACCATTTTCAACATAAAGTTGTAAAAGTTCTTTATAAACACTGCTTCCTGCTGCTTTTGCCTGAGCCGCAACTTCGCAGATCAATAAAGTAGCTGCAACAGCATCTTTATCTCTCACGGCATCGCCAACCATAAAGCCAAAGCTTTCTTCACCACCGCCAATAAATTCAAGTTCCGGGAAGTCCTTGATCATTTTAGCGATCCATTTAAAACCGGTTAAACCTACTTTGCATTCAACACCGTAACTAGTTGCCAGTTCCATCATCATTGGAGTCGAAACGATTGTAGAGCCTACGAATTGTTTTCCGTTAATTTTACCCGCTTTTTTCCATTGTTTCAATAAAAAAGAAGTCATTAAAATCATGGTTTGATTTCCGTTAAGCAAAATCATTTTCCCATCATTATTTCTAACGGCAACACCTAAACGATCACAATCAGGATCAGTTCCAACAACAATATCTGAATTAGTTTTGTCTGCCAAAGCCAAAGCCATAGTCAAAGCTTCCGGTTCCTCGGGATTTGGAGATTTTACTGTTGGGAAATCCCCGTTTGGTTCAGCTTGTTCCGGAACAATATGCACATTAGTGTAGCCTGCCTGAGATAAAGTATCAGGAATAGATTTTATAGAAGTTCCGTGAAGCGAAGTAAAAACAACCTGTAAGTTGTCTTTGGCAGCAGCCGGAGTATTAAAACTTGCGTTTTCGATAGATGATTTTATAAATGCTTTGTCAATTTCAGTATCAATATATTCAATCAGCTTTTCGTTAGCATTGAATTTGATTTTATCGTAATTTAAATTTTCGATTACATTGATAATTGCAGCATCTTCAGGAGGAACAATTTGTCCGCCATCTTCCCAGTATACTTTGTAGCCATTATATTCCGGAGGATTATGCGATGCCGTAAGAACAATTCCGCATTGACAGCCTAAATATTTAAGCGCAAAAGACAATTCAGGAGTAGGGCGTAAGTCAGAAAACAAATAAACATGAATTCCGTTTGCAGAGAAAACATCTGCTACAACCTTCGCTAAAGTATTACTGTTATGACGACAATCGTAAGCAATAACTACTTTTAAAGGTTGATTTGGAAAAACCTGATGCAAATAATCAGATAATCCCTGAGTATTTTTCCCAAGGGTATATTTGTTAATTCTGTTGTTTCCAACACCCATAACGCCACGCATTCCGCCAGTTCCAAATTCCAGGTTTTTATAAAAACTTTCCTCAAGTTCCTTTGGCGACGTAGTCATTAATTCCTTAACCGCAGCTTGTGTATCGTTGTCAAATGTAGGAGTCAACCATTCGTTTACAGCATTCAAAATATTAGGTGCTATATTCATCATTCGTATATTTTTATATTTAAAATAATAATAATTTTCAGGAGCTATTTCCTGCTGTCATTCCAATCTTTTTTTATCCGACGCGGCGGATAAAAAAGGATTTTCCCTTCCATCAGGGCTAGGGCTTTACGTTAAAAATTAACTTCTCGTGCTACTTTATAACGTGCTTCGTTGTTTTTAGTTCTCAAAATAATTTCTCCCAGAAAACCTGCAAGGAATAATTGAGTTCCTAAAATCATAGTTGTCAAAGCAATAAAAAACCAAGGGTTACTGGTGATTAAACTGTATTTCATTCCGTTATACATATGGTATAATTTCGAAATTCCAACATAACCTGCCAATAAAAATCCAATGATGAACATTACAGATCCCATTGCACCAAACAAGTGCATTGGTCTTTTTCCGAATCGCGATAAAAACCAAATCGTAATCAAATCCAGGAAACCGTTTATAAAACGCTCCATTCCAAATTTGGTTTCACCATATTTTCGAGCCTGGTGAATAACTACTTTTTCGCCAATTTTATTAAAACCGGCATTTTTTGCCAAAACAGGAATGTATCGGTGCATTTCGCCCGAAACTTCAATGTTTTTCACAACCGTATTTTTGTAAGCTTTTAATCCACAGTTAAAATCGTTCAACTCAACTCCGGAAGTTTTTCTGGCTGCCCAGTTAAAAAGTTTAGACGGAAGATTTTTTGCTACAACAGAGTCGTAACGTTTCTTTTTCCAGCCTGAAACTAAATCAAATTTTTCTTTGGTAATCATTTCGTATAATCCCGGAATCTCGTCCGGACTATCCTGCAAATCGGCATCCATTGTAATAATAACATCACCTTGTGCTTTTGCAAAACCAGCATGTAAAGCCTGTGATTTTCCAAAGTTCTTCATGAAACGAATACCCTTTACATTTGGGTTTTCGTTAGAAAAACTCTCGATAATATTCCAGGAATCATCTGTACTTCCATCATCTACAAAAATGATTTCATAAGAGTAATTGTTAGATTGCATCACTTTAATAATCCAGGAATAGAGTTCTTTTAGTGATTCCTCCTCATTTAGAAGCGGTATAAGTATAGATAAATTCATTTAATTTTTTATAAACTTTGAGGATTGTTATTCTTAATAATTGCCCCTATAAGAGATGAATACAATAATCCGAAGAAAGAGTACATAACAAGTGTTACAGGGAAAACAATAAACGGGTTCATGAATTTTTTTATCATTTCGACTCCCATCTCCATTTCTTTGGCCGTCATTTCAGGATTTTTAGCCAGCATTCCTTCTTTTGAAATGTCAATCATTTCGTTGATGAACTCCGGGAAAATGAAATTAAATATAACGCTGAACGCTGCATAGACAAAAGCAGCAACAAACGTGATCGAAATTCCAATTTTTAAGCACTCACTAAAAGAAATGAATCCGTTGTTTACGTTTTTCTTATAATTAGTACAACCTATATATATAAACAGGATTGGTAAAATAAGATAGTTCGCAATGTTTACAATTGAGCCGGCACTAGAATTTACCAGTGATTTCATACCAATTATATACATAACCACGAATTCTAAAACCATGATAACACCAAACAAAACACCATATATAATTGATGATTTAGCAGGAGAAGTATTTTTTTCCATAAAACGATGATTTATTAATCCACAAATATAGCAATTCCCAATATAATGAGAGAGAAAAAAAAGCTTTTTGAATTTTACTAAAAAAAGTGTACTAAATGTTTGTTTATTAAAAAAGAATTGTAAATTTGCACACTCAAAAATAATTAAATTTTTAAACAAAAAAAGAGTATCCTTTGTTTACACCTTTTTCTAACCACGAAAAAGCTTCAAAATAAAAATGCTCTAAACAATAAATAAAAGAAAAGATGAAAAAAGGAATTCACCCAGAAAATTACAGATTAGTTGCATTTAAAGACATGTCAAATGACGAAATTTTTATCACTAAATCTACTGCAGATACAAGAGAAACAATTGAAGTTGACGGAGTTGAGTATCCAGTTGTAAAAATGGAGATTTCTAGAACATCTCACCCTTTTTATACTGGTAAATCTAAACTTATCGATACTGCAGGACGTATTGATAAATTTAAAACTAAATATGCAAAACACGCTAAATAATAAAAGCTGTTTTTACTTATATAAAGCCTTCCAATCGGAAGGCTTTTTTTATGGAATTGTAAAATTTAATCGCAAATTGCGCAAAGATTTTTATCTGGTATTATATTTAGAAAACACAAAGTTCGCAAAGCTAAATCTATATAAAGCTTTGCGAACTTTACTTTTTTGCAAAAACGTAATAATATAAACTTTGCGCACTTTTTGGTTAAATGATTATCAATATAAAAAATAGGTTTAAAAAAAATGCAATTATTTTCTTATTTTGAATAAGAGTACTTTTAATAGAACAAAAAAAATATTTGTAACTTTGATCGCGATAACCAAATCAAGATTTTAACAAGTTTCCAAATTTAATATTTATGAATTACATTCTTTTTGACGGTCCCGTCCGGAATGCTTTGTTACCTTTTACCTTTACAAGACCTGTTGCTGATATATTAATCGGAATAATGACAATTCGCCAGAAATGGGAGGCGCGTTTAGGTTCGACTATTACCACTATTACCGAAGATTATCTGGCAGAGAAATTTCCAATGGTAGAATTAGAAGAAAACATAATGATCAATGCAGCGTATTTACCAAATGATACTCTTGCAGAAATGGTTTCTGATCTTACAGCCAATCAGGCAATTTTTAAAGGCGATGATGTAATTGCTTTTTTTACAACAGAAAATCAGGAAGAAGTTGATTTTGATACGTACGAAATTATTCAGTACAACGAAAATGTTTTAACTGTAGAACATACGTGGGATATCTTTTCTAAAAATGATGCTGCGATTCGGGAGGATTTTATTTATTTGACCGAAGACAGAAAATCACAGCCAATCCCGAAAAGCGTAAATGTTATCGCTCCCGAAAATGTATTTATTGAAGAAGGTGCAAAATTAGAGTTTGTAACCCTAAATGCATCCAACGGTCCTATATATATAGGAAAGAATAGCGAAATCATGGAAGGAACCGTAATTCGCGGTCCTTTTGCTTTGTGCGAAAATGCACAGGTAAAACTCAATGCTAAAGTTTACGGAGCAACAACAGTTGGTCCGGGATCAAGAATTGGCGGAGAAGTTAAAAATTCAGTGCTGTTCGCCAATTCAAATAAAGGGCATGACGGATTCTTAGGGGATTCGGTTTTGGGCGAATGGTGTAATATTGGAGCAGATACCAATAATTCGAACCTGAAAAACAACTACGAAGAAGTGAAGTTGTGGAGTTATGAAACCGAAGGTTTTGCTAAAACAGGACTTCAGTTTTGTGGTTTAATGATGGGAGATCATAGTAAATGCGGAATTAATACGATGTTCAATACCGGAACTGTAGTAGGAGTGAGTGCTAATATTTTTGGAAGTGGTTTTCCCCGCAATTTTGTCCCTAGTTTTTCCTGGGGAGGAGCTGCAGGTTTTACAACTTATGTAACCAAAAAAGCTTTTGAAACTGCAAAATTAGTTATGGGACGAAGAAATATAGATTTCGACGAAACGGAATCAGCAATTCTGGAACACATTTTTGAGGAAACTAAAAAGTGGAGAAAAGACTAAAAAAACAAACCCCTCAATTTTTGATAATTGAGGGGTTTTGTTTTTAATATGGTTATTTATCAATTCTAATAAAATTTCCCTGAAGATCAAAAACGAGTTCTATATTATTAGAAAGTTCTACTTCAATAGAGGTTTTCTCATTATCGATTGATGTTACAAATTGATTGGCATAATTAGCCGTTAGATAGTTTTGTATCTTTTCTGGAATCAGATCTGTGGGAATCGCCTGGTTGTTTCCGTCAATGTCTATCCAGTTTCCATTTGCATCAAAATCAATTTCGAAATTATTGCTAAGTTTTACCTCATATACAGATCCGTCGCTCTCTGGGATATTGTGTTTTTTTACGGTCAAATAAGTGATACCGGGAAAGTAAGTGGTGACAAATGCACTTGCTGATTTTGGTAAATCTGCAGCGCTGATTACAGAGTCATGATTGCCGTCCTCGCCACTATCGCAAGCTGTGGCTAAAAATAGAAGTGATACAGCAGTAACAAGAGTTAAGATTATTTTTTTCATGATTGTATTATTTAAGTTATATGCTATTTATCGATTTTGGTAAAATCCCCTTTTAGGTTAAATTTTAATTCTAAATCGTTAGTTAGTTTCGTTTCATAACCAAAAGTTCCTATTTCTATTTTGGTTATTTTTTCTTTAGGAAAATTGGTTTTTACATAAGAAGCGATTTTTTTAGGGATAATAGATGCGGGAATTTTAGCGCCTTTTGCATCTACTTCTTTCCAGTTTCCTTTTTTATCAAATTCGATTTCAAGTTTATTGTCAAATTGAACTTTGTATTCTGTAGAAAGAATTTCTTTGTCTTGCAATACATAACTTGGTTTCTTCGACCCAAAGTGAGTTTTCAGGAAGGTTTGTGCGTTTGCGGGCAAAGCTTCTTTTTTAATTACAGTTTTTTGCGCATTTGCAGAAAGTCCAAATATTAATACTGCAATTAGACATATAGTCAACTTTAATTTCGTTCTCATATTTTGCTGATTTTTAAATTCTTATACAAGATAAGGCTAAATTTTTAAAAAATGTAAGAATATAGGTGTAAATTAAAAATCAGAAGATGTCCGTAGTCTAAAATAGTATTGCCTAATAGTCTAATTAATCTATCTTTGCGCTTTCAAAAAAATACTTGCCCGGAAATGTAAAATCTGAGCAGTCTAAAATCTAAAAATCTAAATGATTACAGTTAACGATATTTCGGTTCAGTTTGGTGGAACTACATTATTTAGCGATGTTTCTTTTGCTATAAATGAAAATGATAAAATTGCCCTTATGGGTAAAAATGGTGCGGGAAAATCGACACTTTTAAAAATAATTGCAGGACAAAGCAAACCTTCAACCGGAAGTATCTCTGCTCCAAAAGATGCAGTTGTAGCTTATTTGCCTCAGCATTTGTTAACTAAAGATGGTTCGACTGTAATGGAAGAGGCATCAAAGGCATTTGGTGAAATTTTTCAAATGAAAGCTGAAATAGATGAGATCAATGAGCAATTGACTGTTCGTACAGATTATGAAAGCGATGCTTATATGAAATTAATCGAAAGAGTTTCTGACTTAAGCGAGAAATTTTATGCTATTGAAGAAGTAAATTACGAAGCCGAAGTTGAGAAGATTTTAGTTGGTTTAGGTTTTGAACGTGAGGATTTTACACGTCAGACTTCTGAGTTTTCAGGAGGATGGAGAATGCGTATCGAATTGGCGAAAATTCTTTTGCGTAAACCTGATTTAATTTTATTAGATGAGCCAACCAATCACATGGATATTGAAAGTATCCAGTGGTTAGAGGATTTTTTGATTAATTCAGCAAAAGCAGTTGTGGTAATTTCGCACGATAGAGCATTTGTAGACAACATTACAAATCGTACTATCGAGGTTACAATGGGAAGAATCTACGATTATAAAGCAAAATATTCTCACTATTTAGAGTTAAGAAAAGACCGTCGTGTACACCAGCAAAAAGCATATGATGAGCAACAAAGAATGATTGCAGATAACAGAACGTTTATTGATAGGTTCAAAGGAACTTTTTCTAAAACAGATGCAGTCCAGTCCCGCGTTAAGATGCTTGAGAAATTAGTGATCGTACAAGTTGATGAAGTAGATAACTCAGCATTGAAACTTAAATTCCCACCGGCAGCACGTTCAGGTCAATATCCTGTAGTGGTAAAAGAACTTTCTAAATCATATGGCGATCATGTAGTTTTTAAAGATGCTAATATTGTTATAGAAAGAGGAGAAAAAGTGGCTTTTGTAGGTAAAAATGGTGAAGGAAAATCAACCATGATCAAAGCGATCATGAAAGAGATTGGTATCGATGAAGGAAGTGTTGAAATAGGGCACAATTCTCAAATTGGATATTTTGCCCAAAACCAGGCTTCTTTATTAGATGAAAATGCTACAATTTTTGAAACTATTGATGCAATTGCAGTTGGAGATGTCCGTACACAAATAAAAAATATTCTTGGAGCTTTTATGTTTCAGGGCGATGATATTACCAAGAAAGTAAAAGTACTTTCCGGTGGTGAAAAAACGCGTTTGGCAATGATAAAATTATTGTTGGAACCGGTTAACTTATTAATTCTCGATGAGCCTTCAAATCACCTTGATATGAAGACTAAAGATATTATTAAAGATGCATTGCGTGACTTTGACGGAACTTTAATCCTGGTTTCTCACGATCGTGATTTCCTTGACGGATTAGCGACTAAAGTTTTTGAGTTTGGAAACAAACGTGTTAAGGAACATTTTGAAGATGTAGCAGGTTTCCTTGCGCATAAAAAAATGGATTCTATGAGAGAGATCGAGAAGTAATCTAGTTAAAAATGTAATAATAAAGAGGGCGTTAGTTAATTCTAACGCCTTTTTTTTTGCTTAAAATAAAAATAAAGTGATTAAAGAGTAAATAATCATAGCAGTCTATTTCTTTAGTCATTACATTTTTGCAAGTGCAACAGCTCACGTTGCAGCTATGTATGCGGCATTGCTTGCTGTTGGAATGTCATTGGGAGTTCCTGGATTGTTTTTGGCATTTATGTTAGGATTCGTAGGTTCTCTTTATGGAACATTAACCCATTACGTTCACGGACCAGCACCTGTATTTTTTGGTAGTGGTTATGTGGATTTAAAAAGCTGGTGGGTCAAAGGGTTGATAACAGGACTTGCAATGTTGGCAATTTATATGGTAATTGGTGGTTTATGGTTGAATTTTTTGGGATATTTGAATTAATAATTCATTATATAAATTCAAAAAGCACAAGAAAAATCTTGTGCTTTTTATTATTTTTAACGGAATGTTTTATGCTTCTTTCAGAGCCTTTTTCTTCTTGAAATATAAAGCGATATATGCTGCAATAGAACAAACCGCACCTATAATTATCATATTCCAAATGGGTGTAGTAGTTTGAGAAAAATTTCCGTTCTCGATAATCAGAATCCTAAATGCTTTGAGGAAATGAGTTAACGGAATTACATTTGCAATTGCCTGAACTGCTTGTGGCATCTGGCTTAATGGCCAGGTAAAACCACTTAAGATAAAACTTGGAGTTGCAATAACCATCAAAATTTCAGTAGCTTTCAATTGACTTGGAACCAGAATGCTCACCAGTATACCAATAAAAGAAACTGAGAGTACAAATATTCCGGCAATAAAGGTAAGTGGAAGTAAGTTTTCGTAAAACGGAATCCTGAACCATAAAGTAAAAAGCCAATATATCAGCCAAATACCAAAACTCATGATCATGTAAGGAATAATTTTTACCGCGAGAAGTTTTAAAATTGAAGGGCATCTTTTGACTAATTCTTTAAAAGTTCCGTTTTCAAATTCCGATGCAAAAGAAAGTGCCAGCCCTAATAATAGTACTTGTTGCAGAACCGTTGCTAAAACGCCCGGCCATAAAAAGTACATATAATTAGTGCTTCGGTTGTATTTTTTTATGAAAGTAGTTTTAAAAGGTTCGTATTGTGAGGCGAGCAAATTTTCGGGGACGCCTTGTTTTCTTAAAGTCTCAATTTGAACACCTGCTTTTAATGTTCCAAGACAGACCTGTATTGCAGTTGATGCATAATTGGCAGTTAAAACATTGGATGTATTTACTATAGTAGTAATTTCAGGATATCTTTTTGTAAGTGTCAATTTCTCAAAACCTTTAGGAATAATGACAACACAGGTAGCTTCTTTCTCGATAGCAATCTGCGAAAGATTATTCTGGTCGTATAGAATTGAAGAAATATGAAGAACTTCATTGTCTTCAAACATCTGAATTGCTTTTGAGCTTAATTCAGATCTGTCCTGATCCACAATAATTATGGATAAATCAGTTACCTTGCCTTTTCCATAAACATATCCTAGTAATACGCCATAGAGTATTGGTGCGCCAATAAATAGCAGTCGGAGTACTTTATTGCTCCAAAATAGTTTGAATTCCCGTTTAAGCAATGAAAAGAAATTTTGCATAGTTAAAGAGATAAGGTAACAGTTGTTTTTGTAATAAGATCTTTTGTCTGGTCGCCATTCGCAGGCATTATCTTTATTTCGAATAAACTTTCCTGCATTTCATAGTCTGGATATGCAGTTGCAATATTTCCATAAGCCCCCAGTTGTTTTACGGTAGAGATGGTTCCTTTAATGTCTTCTTTTTTATAAGGAACATGAACGGTAACTTCTTGCCCTTTTTTGAATTTTGCCAGTTGATTTTCAGGAATTGTAAAACGGAAATAAGTGCTATTGGCAATATAGCCATTAAACAAGGTATAGCCGGGTAAAGCTAGTTCGCCGAGATTAAGCGTAATAGTTTCAATACTCATGTCCTGCGGTGCAATAATATAACGTTCCTTGTCAGCAGTTTCCACTTCCTGCAAAGCTCCAAGGGCCCTGTCTTGTTGTCCCAAAGCCATAGTTTGCTGTTCGATACGAGCACCTTTTTTTGCATCATCCAGTTCAGCAATAACCGCATTATATTGCGCTTGTGCTCCTTGGTATTTAGCAAAAGTCTCGTCATAAGTTTGTTGCGATATTAAAGAATCTTTAAGCATGTTATTCAATCGTCTGATCGATTTTTGAGCAAATTCATATTGTTCCTTCAATCCCATTTTTTTAGCCTCAAGCTGTTTGATTTGATTTTCGGTTGCGCCTTTTACAGCCATTTTGTATTGCGCTTTTGCAGAGATAACGGCACCTTCGGCCTGACTTTTTTTAGCATCTACTTCCGGAATATCAAGCAGCGCCAGTGTGTCTCCTTTTTGCACTATGTCACCTTCTTTGACAAAGATTTTTAAAATCTTGCCAGGGATTTTACTGACAACTGCAATTTGTTCCTTTTCTGTTTTTCCCTGAATTACATTTTCTTTTTTAGCTTTTTGGCAACTTATAAAAATGAAAATTAAACTGATTATCATAATTGCTTTTTTCATAGAACAGAACTTTTATTTAGATAGTTTTTTTGATAAATCGCCGGTAGCGATGATAGTTTCAATAGCCGCTAATCGTTGTTCGATTAAGGTAGTTGTCTTGTTTACAGATGCTTTATATGAATCATTTTCAGCTTCAAGACGTTCTGATATATTGATAAGACCTTCTTTATACTGTTTTATGGCTAAATTCAAATTATTAGCGGCTACTTTTTCCTGTTGTTGGGTAATGTCAATTTTTTGAGTCAGGACACTATAATCAACCAGGTTTTTTTCAAGAAGCAATTCCAGTTTTTCTTTCGTATCATCAATTTGGTTTTGTACCTGTTCGATATTGATCTTAGCTTCGTGTACTTTATGTTTTCTTTCAAAACCTGAAAATACTTCCCATTTCATTGCTGCGCCCACAACCCAGTTATTGCTTATTGTTACTTCGTTTAAGCCTAAATATAGAGCCTGATTGATTCCCGTAACGATAGGTGTCGTAGCATTTGCATCAAATAAACTCGAGTAAGAAACACCACCAAATGCTCCTAAAGTTGGCAGATAAGTACCTTTTTCCTTCTTTAATAAAAATTCATAGGCGGTTTTAAACGACTCCAGAGCTTTTATTTCCTGTTTGTTTTGGGTACTTAGCTTTTCATCGGTAATCAAATAGGGAATTAAATCGTATTTGACATTATCAGTTTCAGCATTGGAATACCCCGTTAAATATTGGATTTTTTTATAAACTAATTTTCGTTTTCCATCCAGTTCAATTTTCTTAGAGGCTAATTCAAGAGACGCCAGTTTTATTTTATCCCGGTCATAAGGAATTGCAAGTCCTTGTTCTATTGCTTTTGTAACACGTTTGGTTTCTGTTTCAAGTCGTTTTTCGCTTTCTTTTATGAGTCTGTCTATTTCTTTTAAGAGTTCTAACTGATCAAAAGTATTAATAACGTCTTTTGTGATTTGATCCTTTTCTGATTCTTTTAAAAATACGGTTCCTTTCGTTTTTTCATGAATTGCTTTTGCTCCGTTTGGAATTTGCATACCGCTAAATAAGACTGTTTTTGCCATTACGCTTCCATTAAAAATATTTCCGTAATTTTTAAAAGCAGTTTTTCCATCAAACAAAGGATAATTTACAATAGGTATGGTAGCCGTAGGAAGATCGACAGTCAATTTGTTGTCAAAATAAGAGTACAGCGCACTGGCTTCTACAGTAGGAATGTATTTGTTCCAGACTCCTTTTTCCTGAAGATTTAATTTTTCAATATCCAGATCTTTGTTCTTTAAAGAAGCGCTTTTTTCTATAGCTTTAATAATAGCATCTTCAAGAGTGGGTGAAATCTCTATCTGAGCATATCCGGAAGTTATGGAAAGAAAGAAAAAGAGGAATAGTAGATGTTTTCTCATTGTAATTTTTGTTTCTATTATATGATAAATCGTAAACAGATTTTTGTAAGGTATTACAAACGGAATAGGTACGTATAAAATACGGCTATTTACAAAGTTAAGCATATTAGTCTTACATTCTACGATTATAAAAGAGAATGATTGATTGAATTGCAACTTTTTAGTAGTTATTAATAAGAAAATAGAAAGATTTTTGATGTTGATGTACTTTATTTGTTTTTTTATACCTTAGTAGGAATATTTGTAAATTAATTACTAATTAGCATGAAAAAGAAAGCCTTGTTTTTAGCTATTGTGTTGACTGGCTTATTTAGTCTTCCTGTTTTTTCTCAAACTGATAATGAGCCTGTTGCTTTGGGGCTGCCTGGAGATAACCTTAACTTATATGCTGTTTTAGATCTTTTTCAAAAGTCTAAAACCCTTGAGGATTTTGAAAAAGCATTAAATGATCCGGATAATAAGGTCAATAATTTAGATCTGAATAATGATGGAGAGATCGATTATATTGAGATAGAAAGTCACAAAGAAGGAAATACGCATGTAATTGTACTTCAGGTTGCAGTAAATAATAGCGAAACACAAGATGTTGCTGTTATTGAAGTTGATAAGGATAAAAAGAACAATATTCATGTTCAGGCTATTGGTGATGAAGATTTATATGGCAAAAATTATATTGTAGAGCCTGCAAACAATGTTTCCGGAACACCAAATCCCGGATATACAGGAGGTAGCACTGTAATTGTAAATAATAATACAACCAATAATTATAATACAACAACAAGCCCAAGTTATGTAAGCGCCAGTGTTAGTGCATGGCCGGTTATATTATTTTTGTTTTCTCCTGTATATGTTGCGTATCGGTCTCCTTGGCATTGGGGATATTATCCTCCTTACTGGCGTCCTTGGCGTCCGGTTTATTATCATGATTATTGGGGATATCACGGCCATTATTACAGAAGCCCATATTATCGAAGAACTGCTGTTATAAGAAACCCAAGGTATTATAATAATTATGCGAGCAGAAGAAATACATCCGTTATTGTTAGAAATAACCGAACTAACGGACGTTATAACACGACCTATAATGGCAGGGACTATAAAAGACCGGCTCCGGTTACAGCAAGACCAACCAGACCGGGAAACAGTAACAGGCCGGGAACACGCCCAACGAACCCATCAACAAGACCAGGAAATACAACAAGACCGGTAACACGACCTACGAATCCATCGACCAGACCAGGAGGAACCACCAGACCAACAACACGTCCGGTAACACCAACTAATCCATCGACACGACCAGCTGTAAGACCAACGCAGCCTGTAACAAGGCCAGTCACGCGTCCTGTTACCCCGGCTGTTCCGTCTACGCGTCCTGCTGTTAGGCCAACACAACCCGTAACAAGACCTGCAGCACCCAGACCTGCAGCACCCAGACCTGCAGCACCAAGACCAGCTAATGGCGGTTCTAACAGGAGGTAGGTAGAGGTGATTGATTTTTAAGATGTTAGTAATGGATGAATTTTTAATAGACAGAGCTTATGAATAAAACTTTACTAATAAAACTAATTTTTGTTCTTTTAATAGTGCCCTTTTTTGCAAAGGCGCAAACTACTGATACCCAAGCACTCGAAGATGCCGAAAATACTATCAAATATCCTCAGTTTCAGTTCAAAGGGCTTTTGCAGGCAAGATATTTAGAAAGTTCCGGTAAAAATGTTGATGTTTTGGGTGTGCAGCATTCAACAGGAGAAGTTACTCAAAGTTCGTTTGATATTAAAAGAATGCGTGTTGGTCTTAATACTAAATTAAGCAACACCACTGAAGTAGTAATTTTAGTAAATCTGGCTGATTTTAAATCCGATCCTAAAGGAAAGGTACTTGAAAATGCTTACGGAAAATATACTTTTAATAAATATATTGCTTTAACCGGAGGTCAATTTCGTCCCGCATTTGGTATCGAAGAATTAGTCCCGGTGGATATTATCAAATCATTTGATTTCTCAAATCAATATTATGAATTTGGAAAAAATGGCTGGACGAGTTTTCAAATTGGTGCTTCTGCAAGCGGAAGTTTTGATATTGGTAAAAATCCTGTAAGTTATGCGATTTCCATTTTAAACGGAAACGGGAGAAATCAGGAAATGGATAATGATAACGGAAAACAATATTCGAGCAGATGGGTTTTTGAATTGTCAAAACTTCATAAAATAAATTTAGGATTAAACGGAGGTATCGGTAAAAGATCAGATCAGAAAGTATTTGCTGTGGGGGCTGATATAACAAGTGATTTTAAGTTAACTGACAGGCTTACATTTGATTTGCAAATTGAATACAAACAAGGAACTAATCAAAATCTGTATTTTTCTTTACCGGTTGATGGCAGAACGCCAAATTTGGATGATTACCAAATGAGAGGGGTTTATTTTTTGCCAAATTTCAGATATGTAGTTGATTATAAAAAATTGACCTCTCTTGAGCTATCCTGTCGTTTTGAATCTTTTGATAATAATTTTAAGGTAAACTCGAATGTTAGAAAAACATATACACCAATGATAAGCCTTGAATTTGGGAAAGCTTATTTAGGTCGTATAGAGATGGGATTTGAGATTGATCGATTCGATAAAAATATTCCTGACACCTCTTTTTACAATGATGATTTATTTATCATTCAGTTACAACTCCGACTTTAATCTAATTTAATTCTTGTTTTTATGAAAGAAGTAAAAATTCCTCAAACCTTAATTACACTTGCAATTGGAATTGCAATTTGGCTAATCCCTGCGCCAAATGGTGTAAAAATTGAAGCCTGGCACTTATTTGCAATTTTTGTTTCTACTATTTTAGGAATCATCTTGAAAGCTGCTCCAATGGGTACGATGTGTATGATTGCGATTGCGTTAACAGCTTTTTCGCAAGTTTTGGCTCCCGGTGAAGCCGGAAAATCAATTACTTTGGCGCTAAGAGGTTTTGGAGATAAAGTGATTTGGCTTATCGGGATTTCATTTTTTATTGCAAGAGGTTTTATCAAAACAGGTTTAGGAAACCGAATTGCGTTTTTATTTATTAGAGTATTCGGAAAAAGCTCACTTGGATTAGCTTACGGTTTGGGTTTAGCCGATTTGGTTTTGGCCCCGGCTGTACCAAGTAATACCGCCAGAGGAGGAGGGATTATTTATCCCATCATGAAATCAATGGCAATGAGTTTTGGTTCGATGCCTGACCAGCCGGAAACGCACAGAAAATTAGGTTCATATCTGACATTAAGCAGTTATAATGCAAATTTAATAGCTTCGTCTATGTTTCTTACCGGAACAGCGAGTAACCCGATGTGTCAAAAATTTGCCCTTAACTTAGGAATTAAAATAACGTGGATTTCGTGGGCAACGGCAGCAATTGTTCCCGGTTTAGTTGCCTTTTTTGTGATTCCGCTTGTGTTGTATAAAATTTATCCGCCAGAATTAAAAAAAACTGGAGATGCGCCACAAATTGCGGCTCAAAAGTTGAAAGAAATGGGGCCAATAAGCCGTAATGAATGGCTGATGCTTTTGACTTTTTTTATCTTATTATTTCTTTGGATGACAGGAGATTTATTCTCTATCGATGCTACAACAACAGCATTTATTGGTTTAGTGATTTTATTGCTGACCTCAGTTTTAACCTGGGAAGATGTAAAAGCCGAAAAAGGAGCCTGGGATACAATTGTATGGTTTTCGGTTTTGGTAATGATGGCAAGTTCGCTCAACGAACTGGGCTTTATTGGCTGGTTCAGTAATTTGGTAAAAGCAGAAATTGGCGGATTAAGCTGGCAAATGGCTTTTCCTATTATTATACTGGTATACTTTTTTAGTCATTATCTTTTTGCAAGTGCAACCGCACACGTAGCAGCGATGTATGCGGCTTTACTTGGTGTAGGTGTTTCACTAGGGATTCCCGGATTATTATTAGCTTTTATGCTTGGTTTTATAGGATCGCTTTATGGAACTTTAACGCATTACGGACATGGGCCGGCACCCGTTTTTTTCGGGAGCGGCTATGTCGATTTAAAAAGCTGGTGGGTCAAAGGACTCATCACCGGATTAACAATGTTACTTATTTACATGGTTATTGGTGGACTGTGGCTGAGACTTATTGGTTATTTTTAAAAATTAAATTCTAATTCCGGGAGGAAGTAATTCCTTGTAAGTAGGGTTTTTTTTGATAAATAATACAATTCTGGGATGAATAGGCATTAATTTGAATTTCTTTTCGATAATGATATCCATGATGTTTTTAAGTACTACATCAATTAATGCTTGATTGCCAAAACCTTCTGGTGAGTTGATTTTAGTTAGAAAGATTTTTTTCTCCTGAAATGAATATTCAACAGAAAGTAATCCTTCGGGTACTATGGTTTCAAATTGTCTTGCAAAAGTGTTGTCTTTGATTTCCATAGTTTCAATAGGTTCCATATTAGTCATGTTTTTTGGGGTATTGGATTAAAAAATAATAGAAAAAGAACGTTAATAGCACTATGTGAAACATCTTGGAATGATGTTTAAATAATGATTATAGTATCTACAAAGGTAATCATTTGATTTTCAATATAAAATTATTTTTTGAAACCCCATATATAGCTGGGTTGGCCGTGTTTTTTGTGATTTTATTTCGTCTAAAAAACAATTATGGTGTAACATTTGTAGTGTATATTGCTAAAAAAATTAATTTTATCTTGAAATTAAAACCTATAACTATAAACCTTTTTCGAACAAATGAGTAAAATCCCTGTCTATTTTATGCCTGGTCTGGCTGCTAGTCCGGCTATTTTTGAAAGAATCAAATTAGATGAATCTGTTTTTGAAATGTGTTTGTTAGAATGGGAAATTCCACTTCCAAAAGAGTCTTTGTCTGATTATGCATTGCGAATTGCAAAAAATATTAAACACGAAAATCCTGTTTTAATTGGAGTTTCCTTTGGAGGAATTTTGGTTCAGGAGATATCAAAACATATCCAGACGCGAAAAGTAATTATTATTTCGAGTGTCAGAAGTAATGCTGAATTTCCGAGAAGAATGAAAATTGGAAAGAAAACGAAAGCATACAAGCTGATTCCGATGAAGCTGATCTTGAATATCGAAAATCTTGCTAAATACTCTTTTGGAGAAAAAGTAAATAAACGGATTAAATTATACGAAAAGTTTTTAGCTGTTCGTGATCTCAAATATTTGCAATGGGCCGTTGAATCTGTTATTCGGTGGGATAGAAATGAGATTGATGCAGCCGTTGTTCATATTCACGGTGATCAGGACGATGTTTTTCCTATAAAGTATATTAATAGTTGCATTGTTGTAAAAGGAGGGACTCACATCATGATTCTGAATAAATACAAATGGCTGAATGAAAATTTACCTTCGATTATACTAGAAGATTAAATACTATTTTTTATCCCGAAGCTTCGGGACTAAATTCTAAATGTTATGATTGGGAACCTTTTTTCAAAGTCTCAAACTTTGACAAAGGTAGTTGCGCATAGTAAACCCGACAGGTTTTTAAAACCTGTCGGGTTTCGATGTGTAATCTTTGTCGGTTTTTTTATGTGATTGCTCATTCTTCGAAATGGTAATATTGGGTTGAGACTTCGACTTCGCCAGCCTGAAAACAAAAAAATCCCAAACTCTTTTGGAATTTGGGATTTTAAAATATTTTGGAATTTGAGAAAGTTCTAGATTTTCTTCATTTGATCTTTCATCATTGTAATTTGTTCTTTCAGCATTCCTTGCTTGTCTAATTTTTTAGCTTCGTTGAGCAAATTAGTCGCTTCAAGTTTTCTGCGGCGTGACATTGCAACTCCGGCAAGGTTTAATTTTGCTACTGCTAAATCCATATCCATAGACAATCCAAGTTCGATTGCTTTCTTGAAATGTTTCTCGGCCTGATTGATATTGGTTTGAGATAACATGATTCCGTGCAGATAATTAAAGTATCCTTGTTGTTTTCGTACTAAAGCGGCTTCCGGATTTTTGATGTATGCCAGCCATTTTTTAGCACCTTCAAAGTCTTGTTTTCTTAATTTAAGGAAGGCTAAAAGGATAAATTCATTTTTAAAGTAAAGAAAAATTGGAATTGCCGTCAATAAAATAAGGAATATTCCGTTCCCGATATTACTCTCTGTAAATTGCCAAACGCCTGCGACTACTAGAAGTCCGGCCAAAATAAGTTTAATATTCTTGTGAAACATAATAGATGTATATTTATGATTGCAAATATAGTAAAATGAATTAAAAATATTTTTATAAAACTACTTGCGAGAAAAAAAAGTCTTTGTATATTTGCACTCGGTTTTGGAACAACGATATTCAAAACAGAAAAACAGAAAATAGACACCATTTTAAAGATACAAAGCAATGAGCAAAAGAACATTTCAACCATCGAAAAGAAAAAGAAGAAATAAGCACGGATTTATGGACAGAATGGCTTCTGCAAATGGAAGAAAAGTTCTGGCGCGTAGAAGAGCTAAAGGAAGACATAAATTGACTGTTTCTAGCGAACCTAGACACAAAAAATAATGTTTCTATAAACATAAATAAGGCGTTACTTTTTTTAGTATCGCCTTTTTTTATACCTTGTCGGTAAAAAATTCTCAACGTTCTAGTTTAGAATAGACTACGAATGTTTTTTAAAGTACTTTATATAACTACACAATACAAATAAAATGCCTAAAGACACATCAATAAAATCAGTTTTAATAATAGGGTCAGGACCTATTGTTATTGGTCAGGCCTGCGAATTCGATTATGCAGGTTCTCAATCTGCACGTTCTATTCGTGAAGAAGGAATTGAAGTTATCTTGATAAACTCAAATCCAGCGACTATCATGACCGACCCAACAATGGCCGATCACGTATATTTGAAACCTTTAACTACTAAATCGATTATTGAAATTCTAAAAGCACATCCACAAATTGATGCTGTTTTGCCTACCATGGGTGGACAAACGGCTTTGAATTTATGTTTGGAAGCTGATGAAAAAGGAATTTGGGCAGATTTTGGAGTGAAATTAATTGGAGTTGACGTAAACGCTATTAATATTACAGAAGACAGAGAGCAGTTTAAACAACTTCTTGAAAAAATTAATGTGCCAACTGCACCTGCAAAAACAGCTACTTCTTATTTAGAAGGAAAAGAGATTGCTCAGGAATTTGGTTTTCCACTTGTAATACGTCCTTCGTTTACACTTGGAGGAACCGGAGCTGCAATTGTTTATAAAAAAGAAGACTTTGATGAGCTTTTAACACGTGGTTTAGAAGCTTCGCCAATACATGAAGTTTTGATTGACAAAGCTTTGATGGGTTGGAAAGAGTATGAATTAGAGCTTTTAAGAGATAAAAATGATAATGTTGTAATTATCTGTTCAATCGAAAATATGGATCCAATGGGAATTCATACCGGAGATTCGATTACGGTTGCACCAGCAATGACATTATCAGATACCACTTTCCAGAAATTACGTGACTATGCAATCTTAATGATGCGTAGTATCGGAAACTTTGCGGGAGGTTGTAATGTACAATTTGCGGTTTCACCAGACGAAAAAGAAGATATCGTAGCAATCGAGATTAATCCTCGTGTGTCACGTTCATCAGCTTTAGCATCTAAAGCAACTGGATATCCAATTGCTAAAATTGCTTCTAAACTGGCTTTAGGATACAATTTAGATGAATTGCAAAATCAGATTACAAAATCAACTTCGGCTCTTTTTGAACCGACTTTGGATTATGTAATCGTGAAAATACCTCGTTGGAACTTTGATAAATTCGAAGGTGCTGACAGAACTTTAGGTCTTCAGATGAAATCTGTTGGTGAAGTAATGGGTATCGGACGTTCTTTTCAGGAAGCTTTACACAAAGCAACTCAATCTTTAGAAATTAAAAGAAACGGTTTAGGTGCTGACGGAAAAGGATATAAAAACTACGAAGAGATTATAGAGAAACTAACTTTTGCAAGTTGGGATCGTGTTTTTGTAATTTATGATGCAATCGCAATGGGAATTCCGTTGAGCCGTATTCATGAAATCACAAAAATCGATATGTGGTTCTTAAAACAATATGAAGAACTTTATACTTTAGAGAAAGAAATTTCGAACTATAAAATTTCGAATCTTCCAAAAGAACTTTTGCTTGAAGCGAAACAAAAAGGTTTTGCTGACAGACAAATTGCTCACATGGTGAATTGTTTGGAAAGTGAAGTGCATACTTTACGTATGAATTTGAATGTTAATCGTGTATTTAAATTAGTAGATACTTGTGCGGCAGAATTTAAAGCAAAAACTCCTTATTACTACTCCACTTTTGAAGCTGAAATAGAAAAAGCAAACGGCGAGCGTTATGTAGATAACGAAAGTGTTGTAACTGATAAAAAGAAAATTATCGTTCTTGGTTCAGGACCTAACAGAATTGGACAAGGAATTGAGTTTGATTATTCTTGTGTTCACGGAGTTTTGGCTGCCAAAGAATGTGGTTACGAAACCATTATGATCAACTGTAATCCTGAAACTGTTTCGACAGATTTTGATACAGCAGATAAATTATACTTCGAACCTGTTTTCTGGGAACATATTTATGACATCATTCAACATGAAAAACCAGAAGGTGTAATTGTGCAGTTAGGTGGTCAAACAGCTTTGAAATTAGCTGAGAAATTATCTAAATACGGAGTAAAAATCATTGGAACTAGTTTTGATGCGCTTGATTTAGCCGAAGACAGAGGTCGTTTCTCTGAATTATTGACTGAATTAAAGATTCCTTTCCCACAATTTGGAATAGCAGAAACAGCTGATGAGGCTTCTGCTCTTGCAGATACTTTAGACTTCCCATTATTGATTCGTCCTTCTTATGTATTAGGTGGCCAGGGAATGAAAATCGTAATCAACAAAAAAGAACTGGAAGAACACGTTATCAATTTGTTGAAAACAATTCCTGGAAATAAATTGCTTTTAGACCATTATTTGGCAGGAGCAATCGAGGCAGAAGCAGATGCAATTTGCGATGCTGACGGAAATGTGTATATCATAGGAATTATGGAGCATATCGAACCTTGCGGAGTTCACTCTGGAGATAGTAATGCAACATTGCCTCCTTTTAACTTAGGAGAATTCGTAATGCAGCAAATAAAAGATCATACAACAAAAATAGCAAGAGCGCTAAAAACAGTTGGTTTGATCAATATTCAGTTTGCGATAAAAGACGATACAGTTTATATTATCGAAGCAAATCCTAGAGCTTCACGAACAGTACCGTTTATTGCAAAAGCTTACGGAGAACCTTATGTAAACTATGCTACGAAAGTAATGTTAGGACACAATAAAGTAACTGACTTTGATTTTAATCCACAATTAAAAGGATATGCAATCAAACAACCGGTTTTCTCTTTCAGCAAGTTCCATAATGTAAACAAAGCATTAGGACCGGAGATGAAATCAACGGGAGAAAGTATCTTGTTTATTGATGATTTAAAAGACGATCAATTCTACGAATTGTACTCTAGAAGAAAAATGTATTTGAGTAAATAATCTCAAATCCTGATATAAAAAAAGCTCCATGAAAATGGAGCTTTTTTGTTTTTAGTATGGATCAGCTGTTTAATTCATGAAAGTTCTGATCTAATTTTTTAATTAATTTTAGGTATAGTATTTTGTATATCAGCCATATTGAGTACGTGATCGCGGAAAGAAAAACAACTAAAATGCTATAAAAAATAAGCTGAAATAGAAGTGGAGTGTTTTGTGAATTAGCGTGGCTGATGAATTGCTTATAAGAAGAATTGTTCTCTAAATATAAGTAAGCAAAGACAAGCGAGTTTAAATTAAAAATAATTAAACTGACATAGATGTAGTTATAAACTGATTTTCTTGTTTTTAAAATGTTTTTTGATAATTCATTAAGGTTAGAGTTGGCATTAATTTTCTTAAAGTTGAGGTAGAATTGTATTATGAAAAAAATAAAAATAGCGTAATACAAATAATCTAAGTATAGCATTATCCTACTGTTTTGAATATCTAGTATTTCTTTCGTAAAAAACTCTTTCCCGTCTAAAAAGAAGGGTAAAATAGAAAGAGCAAATTCAAATAAACTAATAATAAAAATCTTTTTCACGATTGAATTTGAATTCAATTGTATTAATTTTTTTAATTCGGAGTATTCAACATAGGTCTTTCTAAAATCTAAATTCACCCATGCTAATTTTAAAACACTTAGTTTATTTTGGTTTTCCATTACTAATCTTTTATGATTAGTCTCTTTTTTTTGTATAAAGTTACAATAGGGAATTAGAGTTAATATTATGCGTGTTTTTCTTTTATGCTATCCATTATAATCAGTTAAAGTGGGGATACTGTTTTTGGGATAATCGAACATATTAGTTCAGCTTAAATTTCTTATTATAAACTTTGAAAATTCGATATGAAAAGGCTGCGAATAAAAAAAAGTCCCATTTTCATGGAACTTTTAAAGGTTAATTTGGAAGTTGGTTTAGTTAGTTTTTTTTAATGTTATTCATTAGAGAATGACATATTATCTCTTGTGTTTTTTTGTACTGAAATTGCCCCAAACAACGCTAGTAAAAAAGCAAATGCATAAAAACCTTTTTCGCTTGGTAAAATTGTAGCGTTCCAAAGTCCAACAGCTAATAATACAATTGATAATAGCGTTCCGAACCAGCAAATTCCGTAGTAGATATCTGTTACCGGAAGTTTTTCAAGCCTGTCTCTAACACTTTTTTGTAATGAAACTACAGCAAAAAGACCAAACATTAAAACGGTAAAATAATATCCTTTTTCATTTAACAGCATTTCTGCTCTTGCAAGCCCAACGATGTATCCAACCATTCCTGCTCCAAGAGCTACCCAAGATGCCGCTATAAAGGCATTCGATGTTTTTTGTACCATGTTTATATTAAAATTTATTTATATTTCGAAAAAATTCCAGAATCCAGAGCCGTCCAGTAACAGCATTTTTGTCCACTTGCTTTTAAGCCGCTATTGGCCCACGTATTGCAAGTGTGAAACAAACTATAGCTTCCGTTAGCTTCATAGAAAGCATCGGTTTTGCCATAGATTGCATTTGTTTTTATGTTTAAGAAATTTCCCGAAGCATCTTTTTGAAAACTGTCCGAGATGTATTTTATCAAACGATCATATTGTTCTTTACTGATCATCATTCTCTTGCAATCATCGGCTTCTTTTAACTTTTTATAATAAGTAGCATGAATAGCAGTATTGCTTAATCCGGATACCGCCTTGAATGCGACAGAAGCTTTTAGATCTGACCATTCCGGTGTTTCGAGATAAAAGCCTTTATCTCCCCAGCCCATTGCGATATATTTATAAGTTGAGTCGGCAGCTTTTGTGTTCTCAAATTTTACTTGTTGGCTCCAGTCGATTTGATCATTTTTAGTAGGCATAACAATATCTGTATGCACCCCATTTGTTAAAATATAAATTTCGACTTCAGGTTTTGTATTCACTTCTTGATTTACTGTGATTTTAGAAAGAGAAAATACAGCTACTAAGTATATTGCAATAAATGCAAAAAGAACCAGAAATATTTTAAGCGTGATTTTTAATGCTTTTTTCAACGATTATTGGTTTTATTTTTTAATTCCTTATTTCGCTAATTCGTAAGTTTTAATTTAATAAACTTATTTGATCGGATGCAAATATAACCAAATTTGATTCACATCAAAATAAATCGAACTAAATATTATGCAGTATAATCTTTCAAATAATTATAAGAAAATAGCTCGATAATTTGTTTCTTTTTTGAGTTAATATTTATTTTTTTCTATGTTCAAAAAGAAGAATAAATAAAAAAAGCTCCATAATTATGGAGCCTTCTCGTTTTAAAGTAAGATAGATGTATTATTTAACCAATTGTTGCAAAGGTTTCAATTGTTCCATATCGATTTTTGATTCTTTCAATACAGACATTAAGGTCATGATATTATTTGGATTCATGTTTTTTCCCAGCACGCGAACTACAGCAAAGCCGCTTTCTTTTTTGTTGGCAAAAACTACGAATTCTTCAATATTATCATCAGTACCAACATAGCTTATTGATGCACCGTCTTTTCCTGAGCCAAAACTCATCAACTGTTGGTATTTTGGATCTTTAAGTATTGCTTTAACTTTAGCTCTTTCTGTTTCGAACTCTGCCTGATTTTTATCGTTTGATTTAAAAGCTAAAATATTCATTTTATCAAATGATTTTAAAGCTTCATTTTGTTCAGCAGTTAGTTTTGTTTTTTCTAAGTTCAAAATACCAGGTGAAACATCCAGGGCAATAAAGTTTTTATTATCTGTGTTCTCTACAAAATACTTTTGCAGCGAAGGATTAGAATTACAACTTATTAAAGTTAGTAGTACTAAAAGGGCTGAGGTAATGATGTTCAGTTTCATCTTATTTTTTGCTTTTAGAAGCTTTTTTTAGTTCAGTTCCGCCAGGAAGCTGCATTTTGTCCGTAAGAACTGAAATTTCATTTAGATCGAAGTTACCCGTTAAAGACAATAAAACAGTATCATCGTTTTTGCCACCGTCCATAAACATTAGCAATTCTTTTATCTGAGTATCAGATGCACCGGATCTAACCAATATTCTTACGTTTTTACCACTGTCATTTACTCTCATTAATTCTTCTAAACCAGCTGTTTTAACGTACTTGTCAGCAGAAGCTTTCATATCTGCTTCAATTTTAGGGTTTTTAGTAGTAAACACTTTTAAGTAATCTAATTTTTTAATCAGGTTAATGTATTGTTGCGTTTCTTTATCAGAAGCATCAACTTTTACCTTACTCATTAAGTCAAACATTTTTTTGTTTACAATTACTGATGTCACGTCATCCTGGCCATCAAATTTGTCAAATGCTCCCTGAGCATAAAAAGCGTGGCTAACAAATGCTAAAACTAGTGTTATGATGAAATTTTTCATTTTTGATTGAATTTTAATTATTGTTTAAAAATTTTGTTTTTTGATTCTTCATATTCCTTAATGTATTGTACACTTTCTATACCTACATTAACATTGCTTGATAATAAGGCCAAAGCTTTTTGCGTCGCAGCGAGAGCTTCTTCCGGATTATCGTAGGTTCCTAATTCTGATTGCGCCACAACCGGAGGTGTATTTTTTTCGCTCACGTAAAAATAGGACCCAATTCCCAGTAAAACAACAGCCGAAGCCGCAATTGATAACCATGCTACATTTCGTTTTTTAGTTTGTAATGGTATTTCCTGCGTCGATTTTTGTTCTTTTACCTGAGAGAAATAACCAAACATAGGTTTGTATTGCTCTAAATGCTGCGCAACATTTGGTGAAGAAAAATATTCTTTTAATTCTTTTTCTTCGGCAATAGTCGTTTCTCCCTGAAAGTATTTTTCTAATATATCCTCTATTTTATTGAATTCCATAACCGTGTGTATTAAGCATTGATTCTCTTATTTTTTTTCTCGCTCTCGAAAGTGCTACCCGAATAGCCGTTTCATTCATATTGACAATTTTCGCAATTTCTTCAAATTCATATTGTTCAACATCGCGCAACTGAATTAATATTTGCAGTTGTTCAGGCAACTGGTTTATAATTTTTTCCACCCATTCTAAACTATTAGAATCTTCTAGTTTTTTATCTAATAAAGGTTCCCGATCAGTATAGTTATTATGAACAATTTTAAGATTTCCGGCTCTTTTTGATTTTAGCTGATCCAGACAATAATTTTTGGTCATGGTCATCGCAACAGCTTCTACGTTGTTATAATCGCTTAAATTCTCTTTTTTATTCCATAATTTTACCATTACTTCCTGAGTTGCATCTTCCGCCTCTTCGGTACTGGTTAATAATCTTTTTGCCAGACGAAAAACTTTGTCTTTAAAAGGATTTATTAATTCTATAAACACATTTTGATTCATAAAATTTGGTAGTTATTCGTTGGTTACTCGTTAGCTTATATAGTCAAGACGAAGCACTATTATTTTTGTTACATGATGATGTGTAAATTTTATAACAAAAAACACTTTAAATTTATCATTGTTAAAACTAAAGATACTATTTTTACGTTAGTACTAGATATACCCACTATATGAAAACAATATTAAAGAGCGTCCTGTTATTATTTTTACTTGCCTTTTCTTTGCAATCTTGCGAGGATCAGGATGATGTGGCGGCTCCTGCGGCTTTGCAAGTAAATGATTTTGTTTGGAAAGGATTAAATCAATTCTATTTATGGCAAGCAGATGTTCCTAATTTAGCAGATGATCGTTTTAATAATCAGGAATCTTTAAATTCTTTTTTAAGAGGATATTCTAAACCGGAAGATTTATTTCAGGACTTATTGAATAAACCAATTAGTAAATTCCCAAAAGGTCAGGCAATCGATCGCTTTAGTTGGATTGTTTCTGATTACAGCGTTTTGGAACAAGAACTTCAGGGAACTACAAAAAATAATGGTGTAGATTTTAGATTGGGCTATAGACCGGGAAGCGCGACTAATTTAGTGGGCTATGTGCGTTATATTATTCCAAATTCTGATGCTTCGAACAAAGATATCAAACGTGGAGATCTTTTTACAGCCGTAAACGGAACCCAACTTACAGTTTCAAATTATCAGGCACTTTTAGCGGCTGATAGTTTTACTTTAAATATGGCTTCTTATACCGGAACTGATTTTGAATCTAACGGAAAGACAGTTGCACTGGTTAAGACAACTCTCAATGAAAATCCAGTTTTTATTAATAAAGTAATTCCATCAGGAAGTTCAAAAATTGGTTATTTAATGTACAATGGTTTTTATGCCAATTATGATTCACAGCTTAATGCAGCTTTTGCTGAGTTAAAATCACAAGGAATTACAGATCTTGTTTTGGATTTAAGATATAACGGAGGTGGTTCTATACAAACAGCAACACGTTTGGCAAGTATGATTACGGGACAATTTACCAATAAGATTTTTGCTAAAGAAAAATGGAATGCAAAAATTAATGAGTTTTACGAAAGCGAAGATCCGGAATCATTGAATAACAGGTTTGTTGACAAAATAGACGGAGCTGCAATTAATAGCTTAAACTTGTCAAAAATATATATTATAACAACAAGCGGTACAGCATCTGCGAGTGAATTAGTAATAAACGGATTAGCGCCTTATGTTTCTGTAATTCAGGTAGGTGAGACTACTGTTGGAAAAAATGTAGGTTCGATAACTTTATATGATTCTCCAACTTTTGGAAAAGCACAAAGAAATCCTAATCATAAATATGCAATGCAGCCCCTGGTTTTGAAAATTGTAAATGCTGCTGATTTTGGCGAATATACAGACGGTTTAAAACCTACTTACGAACAATTAGAGCGCATAACTAATTTAGGTGTTTTAGGAGATTCGTCAGAGCCATTACTAAGTGTTGCCATTTCGAAAATTACCGGATCAACGGGTAAAAAAGTACAATTAGATAAAGGAATAGTTTTAAGGAACTTTACAGATAGTAAAGCAATGACCGGAACAAGAGATCAAATGTATATAGAGAAAGCGCCGGAAGGACTTTTAAGAGCATTAAAATAAGACCAATAAAAAAGGCTTTCAGAAATGAAAGCCTTTTTTTATGTTCAGGAACTAAAACTTAATCTGCTTTTAGATTAGTTATTAAAGTAGAAACCGTTTGGTAAAATAGATACTCCAAATTTATTTAAAACCGTTCCTGTTAAAGAATAAAGATAAATGTTTCCGTTATCCTGATAGTTTACTGCGTCAGCCACATATAATTTACCATTTTTTGCAGCAAAGCCATAAAGAGAACCAACCTCTTTTGCTTTAAATGTTTCTGCTGTTGGTAAAGCCGTTGCGTTTGTTGCCATAGAATAAATACTGTTTCCAATAGTATAATATATTTTGCTATTGTCAATATCTAAGAAATCAGGATGCGTTAGTCCGGGAAAATCAAGAGTAGATGTTACTGCATTCGTGCTTAAATTAACTTTAACGATTTTACCGGTTGTTTCCGGCGCTGCATAACTAGGTCTTCCGTTGCACAATACATATAGAGTTCCGTTTTCTTTTACTAATGAACTAGGAACATCACCTACTACAAAATTTGATGTAACTGTATTATTTGCAGCGTTTATTATACTCAGTGAGTTTCCTTGTCCGCCTCCGCCTTTGTGCGCTACATAAAGTTTACCGTTGTTCTCAACTATTTTTTCAGGACCTTCAACTACAGGAATTGTAGAAGTAACAGCATTTGAGGTAAGATCAAGAACCGCTACATAATCATCTGTTTTAATAGCGATATCTCCCCAGTTTGTTATATATCCTTTTCCATTTGCAAAAGCAATGTATCTTGGGTTTTTTATGTTTGTAGTAATAGTGGTAATACTTTTGAAAGTATATCTGTTAACGACTTCGATTTTATTAGAACCGTTTACAACAATATAAGCTACATCACCATTAAAACTAACAGATAAAGGAGTGTCACCAGTAACTTTGCCTGGGTTTACTAAAGTAAATACGTTGTTTTCTATTTGTAAATCATCTGATAAATAAGAGATACTTCCATTTGGCGTTAAAAAATTACCTTCGTTAACAATGAATAGCCCACCATCATAATCTCCTCTTGGCGCTTGATTATCATTGTCATCATTGCTACACGACACAAGAAATACCGAGCTTATCGCAATGGTTAAAAACAGTTTATTAAATCTTTTCATGATATTTAAAAATTAAGGTTAATGTATAAAGTATAGTTTGTTCCGGGCATCTGTCTGCTTATGACAGGTTGATAGTTTTCGTTCCAGATATTAAATATTTGAAAGCCAATTTTGTAACTGTTCTTTTTTCCAAAATCATAATCAGCTCCAAAATTTCCAACGTTATAATCTTTTACTCTGGTTGCAGGATTATTAAAAGGAGTGCTGTAAACATCGCCATTATATAAATACTGAAAATAAGAGGATACTTTTTTCCAATTGTACGAAACCGATCCTGTTAGTTTATGATAAGGAACATATACAAGTTGCTTATAGACCAATTCACCGCTTATTAACTGTTTGCTTTCTGAAACAGTATAGGCATAAGTACCATTAAGCGTAAAATTATGGTTGTCTATTTTAGTTCTCCATTCCAGAAGTACTTCGGCTCCATAAGCTCTCACTTTTTTTGTGTTTTCAGGCGACCAATTGTCTCCGCCTCCTTGTGATGGTACCCAGCGCAATAAGTCTGTGATCGAATTGTAGTAAGTAGTTACAGATAATGAAAAGTTTTTCGTGAAAAATTCACTGCCAATTTCCGCCTGATAAGATGTCTCAGGTTTTAAGTTAGGATTACCGCTTCCTTCCCAAAACAAATCATTGTAAGTAGGCATTCTGAAATTTTTAGAAGCATTGAATTTTATGCGATAAAAATCGGTAAACAAATACCTTGTTCCTAAAGAAAAAAGAAAAGGATTGCCATAATTGTCGGTTACTTCCTGACGAATACTAGCGTTATAATCCCATTTATCAGTTACTAAATGACTTAATAATAAACTTGCAGAACCTATTTCTCTTTTTACATTATTGATGCTTGATCCGTATCCTTTATTACGATTATAGTCAATGATCGAATTAAGTTTTATTTTGTCATTTACATCAAAAGCCAAATCATATTTTATAATTGAGGTTTCGACTTTTCCATAAGTAAACAAATCAGAATCTATGTCAGAGAAATATTTATAAGATTCACCAATATGAGCTAATTTTACTTTCGAAGTAAACCGATCAAATTTATTTTCCCATTCTAAAAGGTTTCGGGTATTAAAATCGCCGTATTTTGTTTTGGATGCTGTAGGAGTAGTTAAAGAAAAATGACGCTCAGAATCATAAAACTGGCTGTATAATTTTATAGTATTCTTAGAATTGATTTTATAACCAAAAGTGGTGTTCATACTCGTATTGTAGTATTCTCCATTGATGTTTTTCTGATCCGTATTTCCAGGATATTTAAAATCATTTTCTGAACTGTTTCTGGAAAAACTTACTTGCAGACTATACTTATTTGATGAAACCATAGTGCGATAATTGGCACTGTAAGTATCGTAACTGCCGGCACTAAAAAAGAGATGGTTTGAAAACTCTTTTTTAAATTGTAAATCATTGTTAAGGTGTATACTTCCGCCTATGGCACTGCTGCCGTACAGAACACTTCCGCCCCCGCCTTTTACAGCTATAGAATTGAAATCTCTTGTTCCGATGGTGTTGAAATCTGTCTGACCCAGAAATTGCGAATTGATATTGATACCATTCCAGATAACGGCAGTTTGTGATGCGGTAGTTCCTCTAAAAGAAGGGCCGGATGTCATGCCAAGACCATTTTCTTTAAAATAAATAACAGTATTGTAATTTAAAAGGGAAGTTAAGGAAGATTGATTTTTATTAATGACAGAATCATTCAATACCTGAACTGATTGTGAGTTCGAGTATTTCTTAAGATTGGTATCAGAAACGATGACTTCTTTTAATTTATTAATAGAATCACTTTGCGCCGAAATAATCTGGCACAACAACAGTAAACAAAAAGCAAAAAGTTTTTTTAAAGTCATAATTTCAATACTCTTTTTCCCGAGAGCTCGATATTTGTTACAAAGGCAGGTCTCCTGGCTTGCGTCTTGTTGTTTACCTTCCCATTCGCCGGGGCGAGCAGTGGTTTTGTAGTTAACAACAAGCATTCGTTTAAGAACAAAGCTTACAGTTGCGGGTACAGCTCAAGATTTTTTTAATTATTTACTTGATTCCCTTTTAATGTGTTTAAAATGAACACAACCTTAATTTCGTGCAAAGATAAAGTTAAAATTGTCGATTTTTCAAATTTGTTTGAGTTTTAAAAACAAATTCTGAACAAAAAGACGTTTATAGTTCAATTTTGATGACTTGCCCAAAATCTACCTTATTGTTAAAGGCGTCTTTTAATGGCAGCGAACTATGATGACATAATATACTTCGAATTACACCGGCATGCGCAACAATAACGACAGGCGTTGTTATTTCTTTTGAAAGCTGCGATAAAAAATCACCAGCTCTTTTATGTAATTCTATAAATGATTCCCCGTTTAAAGCATTAATATTTACAAAATCTTCCATCCAGGGATTGAGTTGTTCCGGTGGAATATCGTTCCAGTTTTTCATTTCCCAATCACCAAAATTCATTTCTAGCAGTCGTGCATCTTTTTCGAATGAATTTGCCTGTATGTTTTTCTGAATGTATTCGGCCAAAATCATACAACGTTTTAAGGGACTCGAAAAAATAACAGCTTCTGAGGGTAATTGCAAAACAATGTTTTCGAAAATGTTTTCAAAAGGTTCTGCTAAACCCACATCCGATTGTCCGTAGCAAACTCCTTTCTCGCAAATCGTTTCGGTATGACGGACTAGATAAATTTCCATATCAAAAGAATGCTTAAATAATAAATAACTTCACAAACTTGTTGTGTTGCTCCCAGGCAATCTCCGGTATAGCCGTCGATCCATTTTTGAAAATAACGAGCTAAAAAATAGCGCATTACAAATACCGGAATTACAGCTAAAAGAAATTGATATTGAAAATAAGATAAAACCAATAACGGAATTAACCCAAAGAAAAATGAACCTAAAATTTCTTTCCAGGTATTTTCTTTAGCAATAGGTTTGCTTTTGCTCGAAGCGTCTTCGCGAGAATATTCGTGAGTAAAAATAATCGATATAGCAGCAAGACGACTTAAAGCATGCGCGGAAATAAATAAAAGAAAAATCTGGAAAAGAGCGATAGCATTATCTGCCTTAAAAAGCGAAACAGATTCTGAAAGCAATTTGAATTTTAATAAAAAAAGCAAAACCAAACCAATTGCTCCATAAGCGCCAATCGCACTATCTTTCATAATGATCAGGATTTTTTCTTTCGTCCATCCTCCGCCAAAACCATCGCAAACATCAGCAAATCCATCTTCATGAAAGGCGCCGGTTGTTAGTACAGATATAATAAGAGCAATAATCACTGCAGTTTCTGTTGAGAGAAAAAAAGAAGAAAGATAAAAAGCCAGAAAGGAAATGGTTCCCACAATCCAACCAATCAAAGGAAAATAACGTGTGGCTTTATTCAAATAATCAGGATGATGATCAATGTTTTTAGGACAAGGAATTCGGGTGTAGAACATTAAGGAAGTGAAGAAGATATGTAGTTCTTTTTTCATTTTTAATATAAATTTAATTTAGTCTTGTCATTTCGACGAAGGAGAAATCATACTCGGGGCTCGACAAAGATTGTTGATTTTCTTTGGGGAATTTCTAGTGTGATTTCTCCTTCGTCGAAATGACATAGATTGTGGCAAATGATTGTTTTTTTTCTGAAAACTGAAAACTGGGACTTCATCACTTCCTGCTAACCCCGGCACTTTCAAAACTAGCCATATCATTCAGAAAAACTTCAGCCGATTTTAAAATAGGAAAAGCAATGGCACATCCAGTTCCTTCACCTAAGCGCAAATCAAGATTTAAAATAGGTTTTGCATCAAAATAATTCAATAATCCTTGATGTGCTTTTTCGGCAGAGCAATGACAAAAAACAGCATTTTTATGAATGTCGGGATTTATTTTAGAAGCTATCAAAAATGCTACGCTGCAAATAAAACCATCTACTAAAATCAGCATTTTGTTTTCATAGGCAGTTAACATTCCGCTGGCGATTTGCAGGATTTCAAAACCTCCAAAGTAGGCGAGATGTTGTTTTAATTCGGCTTGGCCTGAATAATTTTCAATTGCTTTTTTGAGTAATTCTTGTTTCTGAAGTAATTTTTCGTTTTCAATCCCGGTTCCTTTCCCAGTACATTCCTCAATAGGAGAATCTGTTAAAAGACTCATCAAAACAGAAGCTGTAGAGGTATTACCAATTCCCATTTCGCCAAAACCAATACAGTTGCATCCCGTTTTTGCAATGTCTTCAACAATAGCTTTTCCTTTCTCAAAACACAAATTCAATTCATTTTCGCTCATGGCAGGAACATGCAAAAAGGATTGGGTTCCTTTGGCGATTTTGGCATTAATCAAATTAGCGTTTGTAGGGAAATCATAATTGACTCCGGCATCAACGATCGATAAATGAATATCGTTTTGATTACAAAAAACATTTATGGCAGCTCCGCCTTCCAGAAAATTCGCGACCATTTGTCGGGTTACATCTTGCGGATAAGCACTAACGCCATGATTTGCAATTCCGTGATCAGCGGCAAAAACAACGATATTAGGATTTATTATTTTTGGATTTAGAGTTTCAAAAACCGTTGCCATCTGAAAAGCAAGTGTTTCCAGAGTTCCCAAAGCTCCAAGTGGTTTTGTTTTAGAGTCTATTTTTTCCTGCAAAAGTGTATTAAAATCACTTTCAGTTTCATTTTTAGCAGAAATTTTGTTAGGTAAATCAGATATGTGACATTCAGTAATATTTTTGATTTCTTTGCAATCAGGAGCTTCAGATTTTTGTTTCCAATTCAGTTGCTGCAACATGGGTTGATTGTCGTAATTTGTGGCCGGTTTTCCAATACAGAAATAACCCAAAGGCTCAATGTTTTCGGGTAAATCAAGAATCTTTTTAAACTGATAATAATTCAAAATCGAAACCCAGCCCATTCCGTAACCTTGCTCAGTTAGCGAAAGCCAGATATTTTGTGCAGCACAAACTGAACTAAATTTTACTGCTTCGTTGCTGCCCACAGTTCCAATCGTAAATTGGTTCAAAACAGATCGGTCATATGCAATAATAAGTCCAATTGGCGCTTCTTCAATCGCTTCAAGTTTCAAGGATTTGTATCGTTCCTTTTGTTCAGGATTATCAGTTAGTTCTTCGGCCTTTTTATTATAATCTAAAAAGAGATTCTTTACAGCCGTTTTAACTTCAGGAGATTTAATAATAAAATAACGTGTAGCATCTGTCAATCCTACAGAAGGTGCCCAATGTCCGGCTTGCAATGCTTTTTCGATCACTTCATCAGGAACTTCGTCAGTGGTAAAATGTCGGGTGTCCCGACGCGATTTTAAAATATCATCTAAGTAGCTCATTTTTAAATTCCAATTTTTTAAATTCTAAATTCCAATTCAATCTTAAAAAGGATTTAAAATTTAAAGATTTAAGTAAAGATAAAGGATAGCGTTGGAATTTGGAATTTAAAAAAAATGGATTTTTATTTTTTAACCTTTTATCTTAACCGGGATTCCGGAAACCATCAAAACCACTTGATCTGCATTAGAAGCCAAAAATTGATTCATCCAGCCTTGCAATTCAGTAAATTTTCTGCCAATATGAGTTTCGGCATGAACGCCCATTCCAATTTCGTTGGTTACAATAATTAGTGTAGCATTTTTTTGATTCGCGATCGCAAGAAACTCCTTTTTTGCTTCCTCTAAGCTTAAATTTACATCATATTGATGATCTGTAAAAAAGTTTGTCAGCCAAAGGGTAACACAATCAATAAGTGCTGTTTTTTTAGTAAAATTAATTTCGCTTAAGTATTTTTCTTTCTCAATATTTGTCCAGCGTTCATCACGTTCCTGCTGATGACGATCGATTCTGTTCTGGAAATCAGCATCCCATTTTCTGGCTGTTGCGACATATATTGGTGAATCTGAAAGTTGTAAGGCTAGAGTTTGGGCATAACTGCTTTTTCCTGATCGCTCGCCTCCGGTAATTAAGCAAATCATTTTTAATTGTGAATTGTAAGTTGTGAATTGTTATGGCGTTCCCTGCGGTCGGGCTATCCGCTATATCTTTTATTTTTTAAAGAAAAAAATAAAAGGATACCGCTGCTATCCCTAACGCAAAAGACTAATTGCATTAAAAAAACAGTTATGAACTTATAACTAATAATTCATAACTCATAACTTTTAATAAGGGCAATGGCGGCAATCATTTCCGCAACAGCTTCCTCTTTTTAGGTGAAACCAGGTTTTAAAAACATAATTGTCGTTTTCGATATAATAATCAATTCCTTCAATTAATTTTTCTTGTTTTGGCAAAGATATCGCTTTGTTTTTAAGGGCTTTTTGTGGCGTAATTGTTTCTACATAAGCATCAATTTTGTCCTCGCAAGCTTCTTTAAAACAAACCGGACAAAGGCAATCATTTCCTTCAGAAAGATTAAAAATAGGAGGAAAGTCATTGCACCAACACTTGCTTTCTGCTGATAAATCTCCACAACTAAAAGAAGATTCGCAGCTGGAGCAAACTTTTGTTTTTATGCTATTCATAGGTTAAAGGTGTCGTTTTTGGTTTTTGTAAGAATAAAGATAATCATAAAAAATAGAAATTACGTTACCTTTGTCAGTATCAAAATTTAAATTGTCAAATCGTAATAATTCATATTACGAGCTAAAACCGAGAAGCAAAAACTATTCCTTTAAAAAAATATATAACTTAAAGATGAAACATTTATTACCTAAATTAATTTTTATTTTACCTTTTTTTGTTCTTGTTGGATGTAAAAAGAATGAAACTGCAGAGATTGAAAAAACGGAAATTGCAAAAAATAGTATCGAATATGCTGCCGGACTTTCTATTGTAAAAAGTAAAGGATATTCAGTTGTAACTGTTTCAGATCCGTGGCCAAATGCCAATGCGAAATTCACTTATGTATTAAAAGAAAAAAATGCAAAAGTTCCGGATAGTTTGCAAAAATATACGACCATAAAAGTTCCTTTAGAATCTGTTGTTGTAACTTCTACAACAAATATCCCTTTTCTTGAAATGCTGGAAGTCGAAGATAAATTAGTTGGTTTTCCGCATACTGATTATGTTTCATCAGAAAAAACAAGAGCTCTGATCGATAAAGGAGCGGTTAAAAATGTGGGTGAAAACGAGAAGTTGAACATCGAACAATTGATCGAGTTATCTCCGGATCTGATTGTAACTTTTGGTGTAGACAACAATAATCCAACGTTGGATAATTTGAAAAAAAGCGGTTTAAATATTTTGATTCAAGCAGATTGGATGGAGCAATCGCCACTAGGAAAAGCAGAATGGATTAAACTTTACGGCGTTTTGTTTGGTAAAGAAGATAAAGCCAAAGAATTGTTTGATAAAATTGTTTCCAGTTACGATCAGGCGAAGAAACTGGTAGCTGATAAACCTGCAACGTCAACAGTTTTATACGGTTCTATGTACGAAGATATTTGGTATGTAGCCAAAGGAAATAGTTGGGTAGCTCAATTTATGAAAGATGCTCATGCCAATTATTTATGGTCAGATCTAAAAGGAACAGGAAGCGAAGGTTTGTCTTTTGAGAAAATATTAGTAAAAGGTAAAACGGCTAATTTCTGGATTGCTTCGGGTTCGTTTAAAAGTTTAGCTGAAGTAGAAAAAGCAAATCCGCACTATAGTCAGTTTGATGCTTTTAAGAACAAAAACGTATATACATTCGAAGGAAAGTACGGAGCAACAGGAGGAACAGTTTATTATGAATTGGCTCCAAGTCGTCCGGATTTAGTGTTAAAAGACTACATCAAGATCTTTCACCCTGAGTTATTGCCAAGCTATGAGTTTACTTTTGCCTCTAAATTAAATTAATAGCATTGATTAATAAAAAGCGAAATATAATCCTGTTTTCGGTACTTGGTCTTGCCCTTTTATTTATGTTTTTTCTGGACATTAGTTTAGGATCCGTTACCATCCCATTCGAAGAGGTTTATACGAGCTTAACCGGAGGTCAGGCAAGCAAATCGACTTGGGAATATATTATTATTAATTATCGTTTGCCCAAAGCAATTACTGCTATGTTAGTGGGTGTAGGATTATCGATAAGCGGTTTGCTTATGCAGACCTTATTTAGAAATCCGCTGGCAGGTCCAGATGTTTTGGGATTAAGTTCAGGAGCAATTTTAGCAGTGGCAGTTGTAATTTTGGGAGCAGGGTTATTGCCACCGTTTCTGAATTCAGTTTTATTATCACCGTACGGAATTGTATTGGCTTCTACGTTAGGAAGCATTTCAGTTTTATTGCTGGTTTTATTAGTCGCACAACGCTTACGAAATACAATGGCAATTTTAATTGTAGGACTTATGTTTGGTAGTTTTACCAGTGCTATTGTTGGCGTTTTAACTTATTTTAGTTCAGCAGAACAATTACAAAAATTTACATTTTGGTCTTTAGGAAGTCTTGGAAATCTTTCCTGGACATCCATTACCGTACTATCAGTTTGCATTGGTTTGGGGTTGCTCTTAAGCGCAAGTAGCATCAAACCTCTAAATGCATTGCTTTTAGGTGAGAATTATGCTAAAAGCATGGGATTGAATTACAAAAAAGCGAGACTAACCATCATATTTGCAACAAGTATTCTAGCCGGAAGTGTTACAGCTTTTGCGGGTCCGATAGCTTTTATAGGGTTGGCGGTTCCACACATTGCAAAGCTGACTTTCCAGACGAGTAATCATTCCGTTTTATATTGGAGTACGTTTTTTTATGGTGGAATCATTATGTTGTTTTGTGATATAGCGTCTCAATTACCGGGATTAGATACCACATTGCCTATTAATGCCATAACATCTATAATTGGAGCGCCAGTTGTGGTTTGGTTGTTAATGCGAAAAAGAAATTTTCAGTAAAAACTTACAGTAATAAATAGTATCTTAGTTTTTAAACACATAGAAACATAGTTTTTATTTCAATTAAAAAATTAATGATTACTCAAAAATATTTAGACGAATTAACTTATGAAGTTTTAGGTGCTTCTATTGAAGTTCATAAAATAATAGGGAAAGGATTACTTGAAAGTGTTTATCATCAATGCTTGAGAGAAGAACTTTTACAAAGAAAATTAAATTTTTTCACAGAGATGAAAGTCCCAATATTATATAAAGAGAAAGAACTAGTTGCAGATTTTAGATGTGATCTATTTGTCGAAAATTGTTTGGTAGTAGAATTGAAAACAGTTTCTGAAATAAATGCAGTGCATCAAGCTCAACTTCTTACTTACATGAAGCTTTTGAAAGCTCCAAAAGGAATTATAATTAACTTTAATTGTTTTAATATTTTTAAAGAAGGTCAAAAAACATTTGTAAATGAATATTTCAGATTACTCCCAAAATATTAGGGCGCTAACTATGTTTAATTTATGAGTAAATTTTAAATTCCTTTTTTATAATAAAACTAAATCTATGTTTCTATGTGTTTAAAAAATAATCCACAATGAAAACTATTCTAAAAACCTCAAATTTAAGCATTGGCTATAAGTCCAAGAAAGCAACCGTGACTATTGCCGAAAATTTAAATTTGAATTTAACTTCAGGAAAACTAATTTCATTAATTGGAGCGAACGGAATAGGGAAATCGACTTTGTTACGAACTATTACCGGAATTCAGCAGCCTTTATCCGGAAATGTTTTGCTGAACGATAGAGATATAAATACCTATAAACCTTTAGATTTAGCACAAAACTTAAGTTTGGTTTTAACCGAAAAATTACCGCCAAGCAATCTTTCCGTGTTTGAAGTAGTGGCTTTGGGACGTCAGCCTTATACAAACTGGATTGACACATTAACCCAAATTGATATTGAGAAAATTCAGGAGGCATTAGAACTAACACAAATCGAGCATTTGGCTCAGAAAAAACATTATGAAATCAGCGACGGACAATTGCAAAAGGTCTTAATCGCAAGAGCTTTGGCGCAAGATACTCCGCTAATTATTCTGGACGAACCCACAACACATCTCGATTTACTGCACAAAGTTTCGTTATTTAAATTGCTGAAAAAGCTCACGCAGGAAACCCAAAAGTGTATTTTATTTTCTACACATGATATTGATCTGGCGATTCAGTTAAGTGATGAAATGATTATTATGACGCCGGAATTAATTGTTCAGGACGAACCTTGTCATTTGATTTCAAAAGGAAGTTTTGCTACTTTATTCAAAGACGAACATATTATTTTTGATGCTGAGAAAGGAAAGTTTGTAATTACTTAATTATTGTTCTCAAAGCGTACTCTGTAAACTTTTAGCATTTTATCCAACTCATCAAATTTTACAGTTAACTCGTCGATATCAATCATTTGATCATTAAATGCCAGATAATTTGTAGAATTTCTCCCGCCTTTTTGTGTAAACACCCTTTCGTCATGGATTTTATTCCAGGAAACTATTTTTTCGCTTTTCAATTTAATACCTCTATCATTAATTATGATTTGAGGATCATTATCTCTTAGTTTTTTAATTTGATTGTAGCCAAGAAATAAACCAATCAGGATAAGAAAGGACATGATATAATCTTTCTCTAAAACAAAATATATCCCAAGAGAAGTCATACCTAAGCTTATGATTAATAAAAATACCAGTGAAGTTTTCGAATAATAAATTAAAGTTTCTTTTGGGATCGTAATATCATCTTCGTAGATATCTTTTTCAAGAAATTTTTTTTCCAGTGCTTTTAGTTTTGTTTTTTGTTCGAAACTTTTAAATTCTGTTTTTTCAAACCAACTGTCGCTCTTCCAAATTAATTTTTGCTCAATTGCTTTTCGTTTTAATTCACGAACATTTCGGACATTTTCAAATGCCCAGACTTTCCATTTATTGACAAAATAGCTCCACGTTAGCCATCCACATATAAAACCGGCCAAAAAACCTATTAGAATAATCCAACTTGAAACTATTTCGTTAACGCTTAAAACAATACTTGAAATGATGATTGCAAAAGTGACAAGCATGGGGAGGTGAACAAGTTTTGTCCTTCCTTTTTGCAATGCTTCATCAACTGTAATTTCTTTCTCCATATTATTTCTTCAAACCAATCTGTCTCTTAGCTTCTCCAAGCACAAAAGCCACAGAATTGGCAATATTAAAACTGCGGATTAATTTCGACATCGGAATCGTTAAATGATTTTCAAAACGGGCTAAAACTTCCTGACTTAGACCTATACTTTCTTTTCCGAAAACCAACCAGTCGCCATCCTGAAAATCTGTTTCAAGATAAGATTTTTCGGCATGAGAACTCATCAGGAAAACACGAGACTGATCCGGAATCTGCTGAATCCATTCTTCAATATTTTGATATTCGGTAACATCAAGATGTACCCAATAATCCAAACCGGAGCGTTTTAGGTTTTTATCATTAATTACAAATCCAAAAGGATGAATTAAGTGTAATCTACTTTCTGTACCCACACACAATCGTCCAATATTTCCAGTGTTATTTGGTATTTCAGGTTCTACAAGAACAACGTTTAGCATTATCGTTTATTTGTTTATTCGATTAATTTGAGAATTATGTAATTTTCAAATTGACACATTATCTAATTATTTTTCTAATTTAAAATCCGTCACTTCCAGAACTTCTCCTGCTTTTAAGTTTTGTAAATATACATTTCCTATTCGAACACGAACCAATCTCAAAGTAGGAAAACCAACCGCGGCAGTCATTTTTCGAACCTGACGAAACTTACCTTCATTAACGGTTATCGATGCCCAAGTAGTTGGTCCGTGGCGTTCGTCCCGTATCTTTTTAGCTCTTGGACCAAAATCCGGAATTTCGGTAACGATAAAAGCAGAGCAAGGTTTCGTTTTGTATTTTCTACCATCGAAACCTATTTCAACACCTTTTTGCAGTTCTTCGATAGCTTCGGGAGTAATAATGCCATCAACCTGAACATAATATTCCTTGTCAACTTTTTTGCTTCGCACCTGCTCGCTTACTTTTCCGTCAGTTGTTAGCAGGAGCAATCCTTCAGAATCTTCGTCAAGTCTGCCAATAGCCATTGTACCTTCGGGGAAATCATGTAATTCTCCCAAAAGCTTTTTCTTTCTTTTTAATTCATAGATAAATTGGCTCAGATAGCCATAAGGTTTAAAAAGAATGAAATGTTTATGCATGCTGTATTTTTTGACTGCAAAGATAGTTTTGTTTCGGCTGTAATTAAAGAAGAATATAAACGGAGTAAAATAATTATTGTATCTGTTACTGATTTCTTGCTTTCATTTTCTTCAGCCATAAATACACAAACCAAATTAAGGTTATACCAAAAACTATTAATAAAGGAGCATAATAATCTTTGATGAAATTATGAAAGTAGCTTCCAATTAAAAGATAAGCAGATGCAATGCATAATTTTATGATAGTAAATTCAGCATTTGACCAATTTGTTTTGATTTTAAAAAAGTTCATAATAAGTGATTTATACCTTAAAAGTTGTTTATGAATATAGCTCTTATTTAAATCGTATAAGGATATATAAATGTATGATTTTGAATGTTAATCTACAATTGTATCAGGTCAATGTTTTGAAAATGATATTGTTATTGGTTTTGAGGTTTGAAATATAAAGTTTAAAATAAACTAAAAGCAATGTTAAAGGACTTAGTTTTGAGCTTAAGAATTCGTAATATTATAAGACTAACACTAAAATACAGAATTATGGAAACTAATAATTTAGGATCAAAAAAGATAAATGGCGTACAAAAAAATATAGATGAATCTAAAGGAAAAAATATTTCTCACGATACAGAAGTAGATAAATCGAAACTAAAAAAAGAGGTCGTCACAGATGAGGATGGTAATAAAGAAGTTGTAGAAAGAGCCAGAGATGTAAATGAAGAAATAAAAGAAGTTCCAGATAAGAAGAGTACAAATAGTGCAAATGCAAACCGTGGAGTTTCGACAGATGAAGAAGTAAAAAAAACGGTAGAGAACAAAGACAGAAACTCAGATGTTACACCAAATCGTTACCCAAATTCTAATCCTGAAAGTCATAAAGACAGAGGAAATATGAAATTAGATGAGGAGTAAGGTTATTCTTTAAATAGTGAATATTTTGCTGATTTTGAGCATTTTTCTTTGAAATAACATTTGATTGGCAAATGGCGTTAATGTTATTCTAAACTTAATATTTAGAAAGATTGTCTGTCAATATCTTCGTAAATTGTAGTACAAATTTTAAATAAATTAAAGATGGCACTTGTAGAAAACAAGGTAGCTTTTGTATCAGGTGGAGGTTCAGGAATTGGACGTGCAGTAGCAGAAGCATACGCTCGAGAAGGAGCAAAAGTAGTACTTTCAGATATTAATGTAGAACATGGTGAAGCAACCGTAAAAACGATAAAGGATAAAGGTGGAGAAGCTTTTTTTGTAAAAGGAGATTCATCGAGTGCAAGCGACAATAAACATATGGTTGAAGTAACTGTTTCTAAATATGGCCGACTTGACATTTCTTGTAATAATGCAGGAATGGGCGGACCGGCGAAACCAACAGGAGAATATGAACCGGAAGACTGGGATAAAGTAATTGCCTTGAATTTAAGCGGTGTTTTTTATGCCTGCCGATATCAATTAGAGCAAATGGAAAAAAATGGTGGAGGAAGTATTGTAAACATTGCATCGATTCACGGGCAGGTTGCAGCTCCTCTTAGTCCCGCTTATACAGCATCAAAACATGGAGTAGTAGGTTTAACTAAAAATATAGCAGTCGAATATGCTTTAAAAAACATTCGTTGTAATGCTGTTGGGCCAGGTTATATTGAAACTGCGTTGTTAAAAGATCATTTAAATAATGATGCTATGAAAGCCATCGCGGCAAAAGCGCCAATGAATCGTTTGGGAACCGCTGAGGAAATTGCAGAGCTGGTTGTTTTTTTAAGTTCCGAAAAGTCATCGTTTACAACCGGAAGTTATATCATTGCCGATGGTGGTTATACAGCAATTTAGTATTTTTTCTTATATTAACTAAACAAGGCTATCTCGATTTTGAGATAGCCTTGTTTACGTTTAAAATAGAACTTTGAATTTATTTAAATCCGGATCCGGATTTATTGTATAAAAATAATCCAATTGCCATTGTTGTGTTTTTTGTGCTTGTTTACTGGTTGTCTCATCCCAAGGTGGATAAACCCTTGTCGCTCTTTTGCCTTCTTTAGTTGCTGTCGAAAAAATCCCTTTTTCCAGTAAAATGCTTTTAGGAAAAATGAATTGTCCAAATAAATCATCCTTACGAACACTGATAATTACAAAATCTATTGCATCTGAAAAATCAAAAGGTTCGATGATTCCAGTTTTATTCCGCTTCCACAACGTTACAAACTGTCCCGTTTTTGTTGGAGTTATTTTAGACATTCTGTAACAAATGTGCTTTCCGTTCAAATAAAAAGTGTAAGCATCATAATCAGCACTTTCAGCTTCCGGTTTCGGCTGAGAAACTTCATAATCACAACAATCATAAATCACGTCTTTGGCGATAATTAAATCTTTAGGCAATGATTCCGGAATAGTCCAGTTATTTCTGGTTGTCATTTAAGAAGCTCTTTTAGGTTGTTGTAAAATTAGGACAAAAAGAACTTTAAAAAGATACATTCAATCCAAAATTCAATCCCCACTGAAACTGATTAAAAGATTGATTGCTTAAAGGATTTACATAATAATTCATCGCAGGTTCAACAAAAACATTTGTTTTTTTGTACACCCTGTATTGTATTGTACTGCTCAACGTAGATCCATACACAAAATCATTAGCATTTACATTCTCACCAATAGAACTTCCGTCTAAAGCCACATTGTTAGAAATTAATTTCCCAATAAAACCACCAGTATTTAAATTAATACTAGCCTTGTTTCTGCTAAAAATAGCATACGAAACTTCTAAAGGCATTTCTAAATATCGTAAGTTTTGATCTAAATTTCCTGTTTGCATATTATTGCTTTGAATACCATTTTGTTTCAACGCATCAGAAGTTGTGTTGGGAACAAATACATAACTATCATTAGTACTAATATGTGGTGCTGCATCTGCCGTAGCTTTTTGATTAAAGTAATCGCTGGAGCTAAAAAAAGTATTGTTTTTAGCGTTTAAGTACGAAACATTCGCAACGCTCTGACCCAATTCATTTATTTTTAAACCAGAAGCAACCGCCCATTTCTTAGTGATTTTGTATTTAGTTTTTACTCCATAAGAGTTACTTTGTTTAGAATCATTTGCATTGCCAAGAGTTTTGTCATTTTTATAATTTTCAGAATTTGCCACTCCGGCAAAAACTTCGACAGCCCATTTTTCGGCATTCGAAAGAGGTTTTTTATCTGTTTCTTTTTTATCATCATTAGTAACAATGCCTTTTTCTAAGTTTTGAAGTTCTGCTAATTGTACAGAATCCTGTTTGCTCAAAACATTATTAAATTTTGAATTGCTTTTCTGATTGTTCGCTATTTGCTTCTCAGATATTAAGCCTGAACTATTTTCTTTTGCTTTATTCTCCAGGATAGTTCTTTGAGTACTGTTTAAATTCGCACCATTTAAAGCGATGTTGTTATTGTTTTTTGAAATTTGTTTGTCTTCAAAAACAGATTTCGATATTTGATTTTTTGAAGTAGAATTAAATGGATTTACATTGCCAACAGCAAAAGTTTTTTCGGCTAAAATTTTGTCTGAAGCTTTTTTGTCAGCATTGGCAACTTGTTTAGCAGAGCTTGTATTAAAACTGTTTGATTTACTTGTAATAAATGCTTTTTCAGGTAATGTTTTACTTGCAGTTTTTTTATCGGTATTCGCGATTTGAATTTGTGAACCTGTATTAAATCCGTTTTTTTGATCTGAAACAGATACCTTTTCTGTAGCAGCAACTTGTGTTTTTTCTGTTACAGGCTTATTAATATTTGATTTTGCAGTATTTGATTTTAGATTTGTAATATCAGAATTATTATTGTTTTTTGTGTCAGAATGTGCAACTGTCGTTTTATTGCTTTGAACCTTTTGAGAATTATCAAATTGCTTTTCATTGCTTTTTAAAGGTGGTACATTCTCATTCGCAATTGATTCTTTTGTATGCGGTATTTGCCCGGAATCCGTTTCCTGAGTCGGAAGTGTTTTTGTATTTAATTCATTTTTTTTCTCGTCAAGAACAACACTATTGTTTTCTGTAGAACCATTATTTATAGTTTTGATCCCTGAATTCGAAGTAAAATGTAAAACAGAAGGGAGTAGCAGGCCTAATAATAAGCACGCTGCAGCCGACCACCAAAGAATAACTCTTTTCTTCTTTTTAGGTTTGTCTAATTTTTTCTCAATTTCGCCCCATAATTCAGGAGGCGGAACACTTGAAAAGTCTTCCATCGATGAAAAAATATCTTCTATATTTTGCTTTTTCATGCTATTTTAAAATTTTTTATGCTCAATATTCTTTTTTGCAATATGTGTTTGGCTCTATTTAAATTTGATTTGGATGTTCCTTCTGAGATTTTTAATAATACTGCAATTTCCCGATGCTTCATTTTTTCAAAAACATACAAGTTAAAAACAGTCCTGTACTGATCAGGTAAATCCCTGATGTATTCTAATAGCTTGTCTTGTTCAATAGGAGGAACGTCTAATTCTTCCTCTTCTACAAAATCAGTATCAGCATCAAAAACATCCAGAAAGAAACTTTCTTTCTTCTTCTTATTTAAGGTTTCGATTAGTTTATTAATAAAAATACGTTTTAGCCATCCTTCAAAACTTCCTTCAAATTTGTATTGACTTATTTTTTGAAAGACAATGACAAATGCTTCCTGAAAGACATCCTTTGCATCATCTTCATTTTTCATATACTTTAGGCATATACCATATAAAACAGGAGAGAACAACTGATAGATTTTCAGTTGTCCCTCTCTGTCATTTTTTATGCACAGCCGAATGTATTTTTCTAAATCGTCTTTCAAAAAGTGGTATTGTTTGGTTTTGCAAAAATAGTTTTTATAAGCTTATAAAACTATCTTTTAAAAATAGTACGGGCTGCGTCCTGGTTGTTGCTTACAATTGTTAGGTTTTGATTGTCAAGACTTTCTATGATGTAAGTCTTACCTTCAAAAGTAATTAAGTCATGTTCTGACTGGTCGAAAAAGCTAATGCCTTTTTCTATTTGATATGTACTATTTCTAATCTCTACATTGTTCTTGTAGGTAATCACCCTTCCGTCAGAAGTAAATATTACTTTCTTGGTAAATCCTATGGTTTTAGGAGTTGCCGTATACGGATTGCTATTTCCTCCAATTGATTTTTGCCAGATCCACGTGTTTACAATAGAACCGGAATTCATGGTAGTTGACTCTAGTGAATAAGCAGTCGAAAAAAGACAACATACCATAATAAATAATAAGAATTGCTTTTTCATAGTCGATTATTTTTGAGTTGCGATTTTGTCCTGAATTACTTTTTTGAAAGCTTTTATTTCAGCACTCTGATCTGCAGTATCATTATTATCAATAAAAATCTTAGTAGAAGCTCCTGCCTGACGAAGTTCAAAATAAGTACCTCCCTGGTTAGCAGAATCCGGCGTACCATAAGTTTTTGTTTGTCCTTTTAAATTTAAAATTTCTGTAGGAACAGTTTTCAATAACAATGCATACTCTCCTTTTTTAGTTGTAGTAGTATATTTATATTGATTAAAATCATAACCATTAGGTACAACATTTAAAAACTTCAAAATATTGAAATCATTTACCTGATAAAATTTCTGGCAATCACCACCAGCACATTGGTTAGAATAACTTCCTATTACAATGTTGTCCGGATTCTCTATCGTTTTATTGAAAAGAATCGCTTTTGTAGTTTTTGGGATTAAGATAAAATCACTAGGATAGTTTACTATTGCAGTAATAGGCTCTCCCGGTTGAGGTGATTTTTCGTAATAGTTTACTAAAATTTCGCACTTATTTTCTACGATACTCGTTATTTTTATACCATATCCGGTTGTGTTTTTAGGACCTGAGAAAAGACCAACAAGGTAGGTTTTTGTAAAATCAATTGTAAGATCACCTGAGTTAGGACAAGTGCTTTCACGCTTTGTAAAGAAAGTTTTTAGTTTCTCATCAGAAGATACTAAAATATAGGTTGGAACAGTAGGATAAGTATTGACACTGTATGAACATAAAAGAGGAGTATTAGTAAAAGCTGATTCTTCGCTTGCTCCACAATCAACTCTTATATCGTCATTATTAAGAGAGCATCCACTAAATCCAAAAGCTATAAATAAGCTTAACATTAATTTTTTCATGATAAATTTAATTAGGTTATATTACTGTAGATGGTCATCTTTTGAAATGGTTGCGTTAAAAAGGAAAGTTTTTTTGTTTTTTTAAATAAGATTAATTTTCACAATGTTTATTAAAATCAGAATAAGCACCAATTAATGAAATTTCAATTTTAAAAATTAAGTACTACGTATTATTGCTTACTTTTACTTTTTAAAAACAAATGTAATTATGTTCGATTTTCTGCCCGGCTTATTAGCTTTTATTGTCGCTTTATTCGTAGGCGTGTACTTAGGTAAATTGCTGTTTTCGGCTAGGTTTCAATCTGATAAAGTAGGTTTAGAAGAACGGTTGACAGCGAACGTAAATCAAATGCAATTGCAAAAAGAGCAATTTGAAAGAGAAAGAAATAATTTCGAAAAACAACTTCAGTTAACGAATGTTGAAAAAGAGAGTATCCGGACAGAAAAAGATAGTCTGGCCATTCAGCTTTCTAAAAAAGAAGTAGATTTTGAAAATTTATGGGAACGTCATAAAGAACAAAAAAACGAGATCACAGAACTACAGGAAAAATTCACCAAAGAATTTGAAAATTTAGCCAATAAAATCCTCGAAGAAAAGTCCGCCAAATTTACAGAACAGAATAGTGAGAATATGAAAAATATCTTGCTGCCTTTGCAGGATAAAATTCAGGGTTTCGAGAAAAAAGTAGAACAAACACATAAAGAAAGCATCGATTACCATGCAGCTTTACGTCAGCAGATTATAGGGCTTAGCGAGATGAATGCTCAAATGAGCAAAGAAACCTTAAACCTGACCAAAGCTTTAAAAGGCGATAGTAAAATGCAGGGAAATTGGGGAGAACTCGTTCTGGAACGTGTTTTAGAAAAATCAGGCTTAGAGAAAGGACGTGAATACGAAGTACAGCAAAGTTTTACGAATAGCGAAGGTAATAGAGTTTTACCTGATGTCGTAATTAATTTACCTGATGGTAAAAAAATGATTGTCGACTCGAAAGTTTCTTTAGTGGCATATGAAAGGTGGATTAACGAAGAAACAGAAATCCTAAAAATTGATTTTTTAAAAGAACATATAAATTCTATTAAAAGACACGTCGAGCAACTTGGTAACAAAAATTATCATGACTTATACCAAATAGAAAGTCCGGATTTTGTATTGCTTTTTATTCCTATTGAACCCGCTTTTGCGATTGCCTTAAACGAAGATCCAACGCTGTACAATAAAGCTTTTGATCGCAATATTGTAATTGTTACACCAACAACTTTACTGGCTACACTTCGAACTATTGATAGTATGTGGACCAATCAGAAACAACAAGAGAATGCTTTTGAAATTGCCAGACAAGCCGGCGCATTATACGATAAATTTGAAGGTTTTGTTACTGATTTAGTTAGAATTGGCAATAAGATAAAAGATACTAAGACAGAATACGAAAGTGCAATGAGCAAACTCGTTGATGGCAGAGGAAATTTGATTTCGAGTGTCGAAAAATTAAAAAAAATGGGAGCAAAGGCTAAAAAGTCGCTTCCGGAAAATATTATCGCAAGAGCCTCAATTGAAGATGAAAATCAATTATTGAATTAAGTTACCCCGATTAAAAAAAATAAACCTATCCTATAAAATAAAAATATGACTGCAGATTTTAAACCCGTTTCTTCTTCGAAAATAAGTATTTCTGAATTAATGCTGCCATCTCATACTAACTTTAGTGGCAAAATCCACGGAGGTTATATTCTGCAATTACTCGATCAGATTGCTTTTGCATCCGCATCAAAATTCTCAGGAAATTATTGTGTAACAGCATCTGTTGATACGGTTAATTTTTTAAAACCAATTGAGGTTGGTGAATTAGTAACGATGAAAGCTTCTGTTAACTATGTAGGTCGAAGCTCAATGGTTGTAGGTATTCGTGTCGAAGCCGAAAATATTCAGACAGGTGCGATCAAACATTGCAATTCATCTTATTTTACAATGGTAGCTAAAGATAAGGAAGGTAAAAGTGTTCCGGTACCCGGATTAATCTTATCTAATCTTGATGAAGTTCGTCGTTTTAGAAAAGCAATCAAACATATCGAACTTCGAAAAGAGGTCGAAGAACATGAAAAAGTAACCAATGTAAACTCTATCGAAGATCTTGCAGGTTTAGCTAAATACAATGTATTGTTAGAAATTAGCTAGAATAATTCATCAAATTAAAATTAAGGAAAATGGTAAAGTTTGGATATACAATTTTATACGTACAAGATGTAGAAGCGTCTGTTGGGTTTTATGAGAATACATTTGATTTTTCAAGAAAATTTGTAACTCCCGAAAATGATTACGGAGAATTAAATACTGGCGAAACAACAATTTCGTTTGCTTCAAAAAAACTAGCCGCACAAAATTTGAAAGACGGTTTTATCGAAAGTAATTTAGAAGATAAACCTTTTGCAATCGAATTGGGTTTTATTACAGATAATGTTGGAGAGTTGGTTCAGAAAGCAACTTCTTTTGGTGCAATACTGGTAAAAGAGCCAACGCAAAAACCATGGGGGCAAATTGTGGCGTATGTCAGAGATCTTGATGGTTTCTTAATCGAAATTTGTACAGAAGTGCAGGGTTAGATATTTATTATTGGTGCTATTTCAGAAAAGAATTTTGTAGTTTGTATGAGGAATGTCATCACAATTTTATTTGAATAAACTCCAGCTTTAGCTGGGGTTTATTCAGAATTAATATGAAAGGCTTTAGTCTAAAAAAAGTGATTTGGCTAAAGGCTTTTTCCTGCGTATAATAAGTGCCTCCAGCTAAAGCACAATGTCATTAAGTTAAGGAATGAGTAATAATAGAGAGAAGTAAGCACAAAGTTTGTCATCTCGACGCAGGAGAGATCACACTAATATTTCCGTTCAGCTATTCGCCAACCTTTGTCGAATTTTTTGTGTGATCTCTCCTGCGTCGAGATGACAAGATTGCAGATTCTGATAGAGTTATTGAGGCAGAAAGAGTTAATTAGCATTAAAAAATTTCTTAATAGCAAGACGATATGTTCTATAAACAAAAAATCATTTTGCAAACTACATTTTCACTTTTTACACAAAAAAAACATTTCACAAATATTTAGGAGAAATCGGCAACCGTATCGCATAAAATTACGTAACTTTAAGTATAAATGATTGGATTACTGTTTTTCACGGAGTATTGCCATTCGATTTTTCCCGAATTTAATTAAGTCCAGTTTTTTCTCTTCTTATAAATAAAAAAATCGATTGACATAATTGTTTAAATATTGACGATTATGAAAAAAATTACTTTATTTATTTTGCTATTTACAGCGTATTCTGTTATTGCTCAGGATAAATTTTTTACTACTACAGGAACAATTAATTTTGAAGCTTCTGTACCATTTTTCGAAGAAATAAAAGCTGTAAACAGACAGGTTGCGATTATTTTAGAGCCACGAACAAGTACATTTATTTGTACTGTTATTGTAAAAGAGTTTCGTTTTAAGTTAGATATGATGCAAGAGCATTTTAACGAAAACTACATGGAAAGCCGCCGCTATCCCAAAGCCATCTTTAAAGGCAAAATTGAAAAATTTGATTTAAAAGATATCAATGAAATCGAAAAGGAATATCAGATTAAAGGAAAGCTTGTACTACGCGGAAAATCGAAAGAAGTAATTGTAAACGCTCTCATTAAAAAAGTAGGCGATGGAATTCAGATTATATCTGATTTTCCAATTTCTGTGTCTGATTTTAATATTCAGATTCCCAATGAAATAGCTTCTAAGATTTCAAGAATTGCAAATACAGAATTAATTGGAGTCGTTCATACTGATGATTTAATGTATCTGACTCTAAAATAGTTTTATGTAAGGCAGCTTGCAAGCGCACGTTCCAGATCAGTAAATTGAAAAACAAAACCGGTTTTTTGTATTTTTTCTGATGAAACCCTTTGTCCTTCTAAAACAGCTGCACTCATTTCGCCTAAAACAATCTTAAGGATAAATGCGGGCGCTTTAGGAAGCCAAATTTTGTATCCAAATAAATTGGCTAATGTTTTAGATAAACTAGCATTTGTAGTATCATCTGTAATGCAGGCATTATAAGGACCATGCATTTCATTAGTAACAACTGCTTTTAAATAAATCTCGCACAGATCTGCAATATGAATCCAGGGAATGTATTGTTTTCCTGTACCTAATATTACGCCCAGGCCAGATTTAAAGCTGGGAACAATTTTTTTAAGGAAACCCTCATCTTTCCCTAAAACAATTCCCGTTCTTACTTTTACAGTTCTAATACCTAATGAATTAATTTTATCAACAGCTTTTTCCCATTCCTGACAAGTTATGCCTAGAAAATCATTTGCCGGCTGCGTCGTCTCCTCACAAATTGTTTCATTCGTATAAGCGCCATAAATTCCAACTGCCGATGCTGAAACAAAAGCATCTAAAATTTTATTGTTTTTTTTAAGAATAGAAAAGATAAGATCAATGGGCTTTGTGCGGCTTTCGAGAATGTCTTTTTTGCGCTTTTCTGTCCATCTTTTTTCTACAATTCCTTCACCTGCCAGATGAATAATACAATCTGCCTTTAGTATCGCTTCTTCATCAATATAATTTTGGGTTAAATCCCATTTGTAATAGGTGACAGATGAGGTGTTTTTTCGATCAGAACGGCTTAAAACAGATACTGAAAAACCATTTTCTATGAGCAAATCAGTCAAATGCTGACCTATAAATCCCGTTCCTCCGGTAAGTAAGATATTTTTAGCCATAATAGTTTATAATATATTTAACATCATATTCTGTTTAACGATAAGTAAAGATAATTAAACATTGATTACCTTTAATGCAAATTTAAAACTTTAATAAAATGGTAACTAAAAGCAAGGTAATCAGTAAAGAAGACATCGTTTCAATATATATGAATGAAGTTTTAGAAAAAGGAGAAAAGCCAAAATCGGTATATCATTTTGCAAAAGAAAATGATTTTACTGAAGCTGAATTTTATGCTTTTTTTGGAACATTAGAAGGATTAGAAAAAGAAATATTCAGATTGTTTTTTGCCAATACAATCGATTTGTTAAACAAAAACGCAGAATATTTAGAATATGATATGAAAAACAAAATGTTGAGTTTTTATTTCACTTTTTTCGAAATTTTAACCGCCAACAGAAGTTATGTTTTACAATCGTTAAAATTCGACAGAAATCCGCTAAAGAATCTTGTACAGCTTACTACACTTCGAAATAGTTTTAAAGAATATGTTTCAGAAATCCTGACTGATGATTACAGATTAGAACAGGAAAAATTGCAAAAATTTCAGGAAAAAGGAATTCAGGAATCAGCTTGGTTACAATTAATGCTTACGATCAAATTCTGGGTTGATGATGAATCAGCAGCTTTTGAAAAAACAGATATTTTTATCGAAAAATCAGTTAATGCTTCATTTGAATTAATGAATGTTGCGCCCTTAAATCATTTAATAGATTTAGGTAAATTTCTTTTTAAAGAAAAAATCTACAGCAAATAATGAAAACAATCGATTATATACCAACATCAAAAATAGAAAGAGCCAGTAAATTGGTGCAAACAGGTGCCAAAATAGGAGTAAACTACGTAAAGCATTATGCCGAAAAAATGGTTAATCCTGATTTGACACGCGATAAACTTAATGAAAATAACGCCGAAGATATTTACGACGGACTAAAAAGCCTGAAAGGAAGTGCGTTAAAAGTAGCCCAAATGTTAAGCATGGACAAGAACTTTTTGCCGCAGGCCTATGTAGAGAAATTCTCTTTGTCGCAATTTTCAGTTCCGCCACTTTCAGCGCCATTGGTTTTAAAGACTTTCAAAACCAATTTTGGAAAAACGCCTTATGAAATCTTCGACGAATTCAATGCAAATTCAGTTAATGCAGCCAGTATTGGTCAGGTACATTTGGCAGTAAAAGACGGAAAAAAGTTAGCCGTTAAGATTCAATATCCCGGTGTTGCCAATAGCATTTCATCAGATTTAGCTTTAGTAAAACCTATCGCCATTAGAATGTTTAACCTTCAGGGAAAAGATTCTGATAAATATTTTAAAGAAGTCGAAGATAAACTGATAGAAGAAACCAATTATTTGCTTGAATTACAACAAAGTCAGGAAGTAGTTGAGGCTTGTAGTAAAATCGAAAATTTACTTTTCCCGAGATATTATCCTGAGTTTTCGTCAGAGAAAATCATTACAATGAATTGGATGACCGGAATTCATCTTTCTGAATTTACTGCTATAAATACTGATGCAGCAGTTGGCGACAAATTAGGTCAGGCACTTTGGGATTTCTATATGTATCAAATTCACGTATTACGAAAAGTACATGCAGATCCGCATCCCGGGAACTTTTTAGTAGACGATCAAAACAATTTGATTGCACTTGATTTTGGATGCATGAAAATAATTCCGGAAGAGTTTTATGTACCATATTTTGAGTTGATCAATAAAAACGTAATTACAGATAAAGCACTTTTCAATCAAAAATTATTCGAATTAGAAATTCTTCGCCCGGATGATTCACCTGCCGAAATAGAATATTTTACCGAAATGTTTCATGATTTACTATCACTTTTTACAAAACCTTTCCAAAACGAAACCTTCGATTTTGCCGATGAAACTTTCTTTGAGAGCATTGCCAAATTGGGAGAGCGTTTCTCTAACGATACCAATCTCAAAAAAATGAACGGAAATCGTGGCTCAAAACATTTTATCTATATGAATCGTACTTTCTTTGGTTTATATAATTTAATGTTTGATTTGAAAGCTAAGATTGCTGTTAATAATTATCTCAAATATTAGAACCTAATCGTCCTCCGGTAATCAAATAAACATCAGAAAAATGAGAAATATATTAATCATCGGAGGAAGTAAAGGCATAGGAAGTGCTATTTTGTTGCAACAGCTAGAGACAAATAGGGTTTTTAATATCAGCCGAAGCGCGCCCAAACTTACACATCCTAATCTTACCCATTTTGGTTTAGATGTTTTGAAGGACGAACTGCCGGATATAGCAGAAGTTGATGCTTTAATTTATTGTCCCGGATCGATTACGCTTAAACCCATTTCGAATTTAAGCGTTGATGATTTTAGAAACGATTTCGAAATTAATGTTATTGGTGCTGTAAAAGCCATTCAGAAATACTTGCCTGTTTTAAAAAGAGGCGACGAGCCTTCGATCGTTTTATTCAGTACGGTTGCCGTAAAATTAGGAATGCCTTTTCATGCCAGTATTGCAACGGCAAAAGCGGGTGTCGAAGGTTTAACAAAAAACCTTGGTGCTGAGTTGGCAACTGTAGTTCGCGTCAATGCCATTGCGCCCACAATTACAGATACTTCTCTTTCGGCTTCTATTTTGCGAAACGATCGTATGAAAGAAAATATGATCGATCGCCATCCTATGAAAAGTTACTTAAAACCTGAAGAAGTCGCTAATATGGTTGATTTCCTGATTTCGGAAAAAGCGAATTCCATTTCAGGTCAAATTTTCGAAATGGATTATGGTTTAGTGACATTTAAAATCTAAACAGCCATGAAAATTCTCTTAACAGGCGCAACAGGTTATATTGGCAAACGTCTTTTGCCCATTTTAGTCGCGCAAGGACATCAGATAATTTGCTGCGTAAGAGATAAAAACAGATTTTATATACCCGAAGATTTTCTGCAAAAAGTACAAGTCATAGAAGTCGATTTTCTCGAAAAAGAAACTTTATCGGCAATTCCTGCCGATATCGATGCTGCTTTTTACCTCATTCATTCCATGTCAGGACCTGATACCAATTATGATGAACTCGAAAGTATTTCGGCTACTAATTTTGTTGGAAGACTCAATCAGACTCAGGCGCAACAAATCCTGTATTTAAGCGGAATCGTAAATGATAAATCGCTTTCTAAACATTTGGCTTCCCGCAAAAATGTTGAAAGTATTTTAGCCAAAGCAAAAGTGCCTTTGACTACTTTAAGAGCGGGAATTATCGTTGGGTCGGGTAGTGCTTCGTTTGAGATTATTCGGGATTTGGTCAACAAACTTCCGGTGATGATTACACCCAAATGGCTCAATACAAAGTGCCAGCCTATTGCAATCACTGACGTTTTGGAATTTCTGTCAAAATCACTTTTAAATCCTGTTACGTACAATCAAAGTTTTGATATTGGCGGTCCTGATATTTTAACTTATAAAGAAATGTTGTTGGCATTCGCCGAAGCAAAAAAACTCAAACGATACATTTTTACCATTCCGGTTATGACACCTAAGTTGTCGTCGTATTGGTTGTATTTTGTTACTTCAACCTCTTATAAACTGGCATCGGCTTTGGTAAGCAGTATGAAAGTCGAGGTTATTTGCAAGGATCACCGCATAAATGAGCTTTTGCAGGTAAAACCAATGACGTACAAACAAGCACTTTCGAGAGCTTTGCTAAAAGTCGAAGAAGATAAAGTAGCTTCAAGCTGGAAAGATTCCCTTGTAAGCGGACGTTTTAACCGAAATATCTCAGCACATCTAAAAGTTCCTAAAAAAGGCTGTTATATCGACCGAAGAAAAAAACAAATTGAAAATCGCGATTATACGATTGATAGAATTTGGTCAATAGGAGGCGAAACAGGTTGGTATTACGGCGATTGGCTCTGGAGTTTACGAGGTTTTATCGATAAACTTTTTGGTGGCGTAGGTTTACGTCGCGGCCGAACCAATAAACACGACATTCATTCCGGCGATGCTTTAGATTTTTGGCGTGTTTTGTATGCCAATAAACAAGAAGGAAAACTGATTTTATACGCCGAAATGAAACTTCCAGGTGAAGCCTGGCTCGAATTCAAAATTATACACAACACTTTATATCAGGCCGCAACCTTTAAGCCTAATGGTATATTAGGAAAACTATATTGGTATTCCGTTTTGCCATTCCATGGTTTTATCTTCAACGGAATGCTTAATAAACTCATTAAGTAGTTTTAGGAGCTATTCCTGCTATCCTCTTGTATCTTTTGTTTTAAAAAAAAACAAAAGGATACCGCTTCTATCAGGGCTAGGGATTTAGTTTTTATTAGAAGTTTCATCGATTAATGTCATAACAGGGATCTTGTCTTCCCTGATTCTTCTTGAAATCTGATTTTCGTTATATCAAAAATCATCGTTGTAAGTCCCAGAGGGACGATATATTTATAGAAAATTATTTTTTTTGAACAGAACCCCAGCGGGGTGGTATATTTTATAATCTTAAGGGCAATTATATGTCGCTCCGCTGGAGCTTTAGCATGATGATGTGTATCTTTTCTATAAATATATCGTCCCTCTGGGACTTGAATTGTCTTTATATTCTGTTGGTCTAAATATCAGGCAATTTGTACTTGCGTACTCAAGTTTTAAAGCATCAGATGTTTGGAATTTGGTCCCGAAGCTTCGGGATAAAAAATTGAATTTATTTCAAGATTCCCTTCTTATAAGTCGCAATTGCCCTGTCTCTCGCAAAAGCATGCTCGACCATTGGTGCATTATAACCCAAATCAAATTCAGGAATCCATTTGCGAATGTAGATGCTTTTTTCGTCGAATTTCTTTTGCTGTATTTCAGGATTAAAAACCCTGAAGTATGGCGCGGCATCGCATCCTGTTCCTGCTGCCCATTGCCAGTTGCCAACGTTTGAGGCCAATTCGAAATCTAATAATTTCTCTGCAAAATACGCTTCTCCCCATTGCCAGTTGATCAGTAAATGTTTGCATAAAAAACTGGCAACAACCATGCGAACTCGATTGTGCATATATCCGGTTTCATTAAGCTGACGCATTCCTGCATCGACCATTGGGTAACCTGTAGTTCCTGAACACCAGCGTTTGAAGTCGTCTTCGTTATTGCGCCATTGAATGACATCATAAGCTGATTTGAAATTGTGATTGACACAATTAGGAAAATTAAACAGAATCTGGATAAAAAATTCTCTCCAGATTAATTCGCTCAAAAAAGTTTGGTTTTTCTTGTTTGCCCAATTAACCAGTTTTCGAATACTCACAGTTCCAAAACGTAAATGTGGCGAAAGATAAGAAGTGCCATCTATAGCTGGAAAATCTCTTATTTCTTTATAATTGCCTATTTGAGTTAAGTTATGTGGAAGTACTTTTATCGTGCTTCTTTCAAAACCAATGTCAGATAATTCAGGAAATGTGAATTCATTTTTAGCAAAATTGATTAATAAAGGTTTTGTGTCATATTCCTGAGCATGTCCTGAAAGATGGTATTTCTCGAGCCATTTATTTTTATAAGGCGTATAAATCGTGTACGGAAGTCCATCGGCTTTTGTGATTTCTTTTTCTTCGAAAATCACGTGATCTTTGAATGAAAAGGATTCCGTATTATTTTCTTTTAATAAAGCCGAAATGGCTAAATCTCGTTTTATCGCATAAGGTTCGTAATCTTTATTGAAGAAGATTTGCTGAATGTCATATTCTTTGATAAGTGATTTCCAAACCTCAAAAGTTTTTCCTTTTTTGATTAATACAGAAGAATCGATTGTTTGAAGTTCTTCGTTTATTTTCTGAAGTGAATCGTAGATAAAACTAACACGGGCATCATCTTTAGGAAGATTTTCTAAGATATCTTCGTCAAAAATAAATAACGGAATTACGGGAAAATCAGATTGCAAGGCATTGAATAACCCAATGTTATCATCAAGACGTAAATCACGTCGGAACCAGAAAAAAGCAACTTTTTGTTTAGTCATTATATTGTATTCTTTTTTTATGCCACAGATTATAAGGATTTATAAAGGATTTTTTTTCACGCAGATTCTGCAGATTAACACGGATTAAAAAATCCTTTATAAATCCTTATAATTTGTGGCAAAATTTTTTTGAGTAATTATACTTTTGAATTGAATAACTCTTCGATTTTATTATGGCGATATTCGAAAATGGTTTTCAGTTTATTCTTGACCATTATTGTATTGGCGAGTTGGCCTAAGAAGCCAAGCGGCAATGCATAATGAACAACATCGGTCATTTTTGTACCATTTTCTGTGGCTTCAAAAAAGTGTTTGTGATGCCATAATGCATAGGGACCAAAACGCTGTTCGTCTACAAAATATTGATTTTCCTGAGAAACCGTAATAATTGTCATCCAATTGATTTTGATTCCCAAAAGAGGTTTTAATGTATAGGTAATCACTTGTCCGGGATACATGCGTTTGCCATCGAAATCCTGAATTACAAAACTCATATCATTAGGCGTAATCGCTTCGAGATTTTGTGGACTCGAAAAAAAGTCCCAACATTTTTCGATACTGGCGTTTAAGTGTTGTACGGTTTCTAGTTTATATACTTTCATAAAATCGATTTACATTTTACTTGTCGGTTATTTTTTGAACACATAGAGACATAGATTTTGTAGGTTCAAAAAAGGCGTTTCACTAGCATTAACAAACATAGCTATGTGTGAGAAACGAGTTTCTTTTTATTTTACTTTTTCACAATCATAAATTCTATGTTTCTATGTGTTTAATTAGAACATTTAGACATTTCACCCAACGGGTTATTATTTTTTTTTAACAGAAGCAGTTTACATTTTATAATATTTGAATGGAACGAATAACATCCCGAAACATTCTCCATGTTCTTTTCCTAAATGTTTATGGTGAATTTTGTGTGCTTTTCGAAGGCCAATCAGGTATTTGTTTTTCGTGTTTTTGAACCATTTAAAACGCTGATGAATTAAAACATCGTGAATTAAAAAATAACAAGCACCATAAGTGGTGACTCCGCAGGCGATGAAAAATAAATAATTGAATCCGCCCTGAACGCCAAAATAAAAAAGAACAATACTCGGGATAGCAAAAATGACAAAGAAAATGTCGTTGCGCTCAAAAGTATCTTCGTATTTGGGCTGGTGATGATCTTCGTGAAAATACCACATCAATCCGTGCATAATGTATTTGTGTGTAAGCCAGGTAACACATTCCATGAAAAGAAAAACGCCTAAAAAGATTAAAAAAGAAATCATTTTTTATATTTTGAATTGTTGAAAATTAATTCTTGATTTTTATTATGTAGTTTATTTAAACACATAGAGACATAGCTTTTGTTAGCTTTAAAAAGAGGTGTTTCACTTGTTGAAATACACATAGCTATGTGAAAATGAATTTGTCATTTTATTTTTGACTTTTATTCAAATGGGAAATTCTATGTTTCTCTGTGTTAGAAATCGATCCTACACTAATTTTAACTTGTAAGTTACAAAAGATTGCGCTAAAAGTCCCGCTTTGGTGTAATTTGAAACTCTGATTCTTGAATTCCCAATTTCATAATATGGCGTGTTTTTTAATTTTTTAAGCAGTTTTTTATAATACACATACGCAGTATAAACGCCAAATTGTGCTTCGATAGGTAGTTTTACTATTCCCTGATAAGCAATCCTGAAATCTTCTTCGATCTCATTGATGATAGTAGTTTTTGCATTTTCATCGAAAGAATTTAAATCGACCCCGGGAAAATAGTTTCGGTTTAAAACCAAATTATCATCTTTGAGATCTCTCAGGAAATTCACTTTTTGAAAAGCTGAACCTAATCGCATCGCTTCGTTTTTTAACTGTTCGTATTTTTGATTGTTTCCTTTTACAAAAACTTTCAAACACATTAAGCCCACTACATCTGCAGAACCATATATATAATCTTCATATTCGGTTTGTGAGCTGTAAGTTGATTTTATAAGGTCCAGTTTCATGCTTTTTAGAAAAGCATGAACCAGATCGTCTGTAATATTGTATTCTTTTACGGTATGTTGAAATGAGTTGAGAATTGGGTTTAAGCTAATTCCCATTTTCATGGACTTATAATATTCTTTTTCGAAATCATTGATAAGACCTTCTTTGTCATAGTCATGAAAAGAATCGACGATTTCGTCAGCAAAACGAACGAATCCGTAAATGCTGTAAATGGCTTCGCGAATGCTTGGTGAAAGCATTTTTACAGCCAGCGAAAATGAGGTACTGTAGTTTTGTGTGACCAACTTGCTACATTTGAAAGAAACGGTGTCGAATAGTGATTTCATTTTTTAAGATCTAAAAGATTTTTGAATTAACTCAGCTACTAGTTTTCCTGAAATTAAAGCAGGCGGAACACCTGGGCCAGGAACGGTTAATTGTCCTGTGAAATACAAATTATGCACTTTTTTGCTTTTTAATTTCGGTCTTAAAAAAGCCGTTTGCAATAAAGTATTGGCCATTCCGTAAGCATTTCCTTTGTAAGCATTATATTCTGTTACGAAGTCATTTTTGCAGAATGATCTTTTAAAGATAATGTTATTTTTAATTTCTTGTTTGGTAAGCTTTTCAAAACGGGTTATAATTTTTTCGAAATATTCTTCTCTAAGATTTTCACTATCATTTATTCCCGGTGCTAACGGAATAAGAAAAAATCCACTTTCCATTCCGTTTGGTGCAGCAGTCAAATCTGTTTTTGATGGAAAATTGGCATAAAACAAAGGTGCGTCAGGCCATTTTGGTTCGTCGTAAATATCTGCTGCGTGTTGATTAAAATCGACATCGAAAAACAGTGAGTGATGAGAGATGTTCTCTATCTTTTTATTAAAACCAACAAAGAATAAAAGCGAAGATGGAGCAAAAACTCTGCTTTCCCAATATTTCTCAGAGTAGGCGCGATGTTCGTTATCCAGTAAAGTTTCAGTATGCTGATAATCGGCTCCACTTAAGATAATGTCAGCAGGGATTGTTTGTTCGTTAATTACAATTGCGTTTGCAGTATTGTTTTCTACTATTATTTTTTCGATGGGAGAATTGGTTTCTATCGTAACTCCAAGTTCCAGGGCCAGTTTTTCGATTGCGCAAACCACATCAAACATTCCTGTTTTTGGGTGCCAGGTTCCTAAACCAAAATCGGCATAATTCATGAAATTATAGAAAGATGGCGTTTTAGTTGGTTTTGCACCTAAGAATAAAACGGGAAATTCAAGAATATGAATTAGTCTTTCGTTTTTAAATTTCTTATGAATATCATTACTTACAGTACTAAAAAACTGGTTGAGTTTTAAAGTGGTTTCAAGTGTGATTAATTCAAGTGGAGAAACTCCGGGACGATAAACCAAATCTTTAATCGCAATGTCATAATTGCTTTTGGCTTGTTTGATGAAAGTTTCAAGTTCTTGACCACTTCCTTTTTCAATAGATTCAAAAGTGGCTTTTATTTCTTCGAGATTATCATAGATATTGATAAAATCGTCGACTCCAAAATAAACCCGATATGCTGGATTTAATTTTATAAGTTCATAATAATCAGTTGTTGATTTGTTGAAATCCTGAAAAAAACGCTCAAATACGTCAGGCATCCAATACCAGCTTGGTCCCATATCAAACGTGAAACCTTCTTTTTTGAATTGTCTTGCTCTTCCGCCAATGGTATCATTTTTTTCATAAATAGTTACCTTGTTTCCTTGCTGCGCCAGGTAACATGAAGCGGCTAAAGCAGAGAAGCCCGATCCTATTATTGCTATTGTTTTTTTCATTTGTTTAACAAATATACAAAAACTTTAAACAAAAACTTTATAGCATACTAATAGTTTCTTCCATAGAGTCAAAAACGCGTATTTTGTCTGATAGCATTTTCTGGTCGATATGCTCTACCATATTTCCCATAAGCCAAATTTCGTTATTGTTTAGTAGTAATTTTTGGCCCATCGATTTAACATATTGATTGATTACACTGCGATCTGGCTGAATTGTCATAAAAGATACAAACGTAATATTTTCAAAATGTCTGGTGAGATCTTCAAGGTTTTCTATTGGCATACTTTCGCCGAGATAAATGGTTTTATATCCTTTAGATAAAATTTCATATTGCAGGTATAACAATCCTATTTGATGAATTTCATTTAAGGGCAATGAGAGTACAAAAATTCTATCGGTTTTACTTGGCTTTAATATTTGAAGGCTTTCCGTGTAAATTAATATTTTTTGTTTGATCAAATGACTCATGAAATGTTCATTTGCAGGAGTTATGGTATCTGATTGCCATAAAAGTCCCAATTCTTTTAGTAAAGGAAGAAAGTGATCTTTGAAGATTTCTTTAAATGACTTTTCGGAAATCAGCCAATCAAAAGTATTGAAGAATATTTCCTGATCAAAATTCATCATGGCCATTTTGAAAGAAGTTATGGCGTAATTCTGAGAATTTTTAGTCGAAATAATTTCACGAACTAATTCCGGAATTTTTTCTTCAGGATAAGTTGCGATTTTAGAAATCTTATAACCGTATTCGTGTAATAGCGTAATGTTTAAAAGCTTCTGGAGATTTTGTAAATTATAAAGCCTGATATTCGTGTCAGTTCGCATTGGCTCTAAGATGTTGTATCTTTTTTCCCAGATACGAATGGTATGTGCTTTTATTCCGGATAAGTTTTCGAGATCTTTTATGCTGAAAACAGTCTTAATATTGTTTATCATTTCTGGCCATTTGGTGAACAAAAATAGAATAAAATATGAAAATAGCTTTATAACTTAGTTAAAATGATAGATTACTAGAGGTTTACTGATTCGTAATGGTTTAGTTTGTCTAAATGCAGGACGGTTTTAGAGTTGTCTTTACTTCGGTTATACATCGTTTCAAATTTTGCTCCGTAAACAATTTCATTAAAAGTATAAGAGGTTCTGGCTGCGACAGTATTGCTAAACATATTGTCAAAAGTGGTGATGAAAACTAGTATTTCGCCCTGAGCTTTTTTAAAGTCTTCTGCAGAAAAATTAAATAATGGACTATCTTCTGTGATTGGGTGTACCAAAGTCCAGCTTAATGAAAGGGCATTTATGTGGTCTAATTCAAGTTTTAAGCTGTAGAATTTATTGGTTTGTACTCCATTTTCTTCTAAACTCAGTCCTAGTGTAATTTTTGCTGTTGCATCTGTAAAATTGGTATTTTTAAAAGGTACCAGACGTATCATAAGTCCTTTGTTTTCTCCATAGGGTGAAATCAATGCATTGTCTGCGAATTTTAAATAAGCTACTGGTTTACTGAATCTTCCAAAAAATAAACCTGTTGCAATGGCAAAACTTAATAAACCAATTAAAGCTTCGGCAGCGGATAAGGCACTTGTCAAAAATCCCGTTGGACTAATATGTCCGTAACCAACAGTTGTAAAAGTTTGAGCACTGAAAAAGTAAGCCTGACCAAATTGAGTCAATACACTTTGAGATTGTTCAATCCCGTCCAGATGTTCAATTCCGATAGCGTAGTAAACGACTGCAAATATAAAATTCATTGCAATATAAAAAGCAAACAAAATAGACATGAATTTCCAATTGGGCATGTCGATCATGGTATGGTACCAGCTAATTCGGCGAAACAAATGCATGCCTCTTTTTTCTATATTGGGAGTTCCGTCCTTGTTTACAAATCTTCCTCCATAACTATTTGCATTAGCGCTAAAACCGGAATTTTTGTCAGTTTGTGCCTTGTGATTTATCTTTTTTAAAAGTGCCATTAAAGTTGTTGCTTTGAACAGCAAATGTAAGAATAAGTTATGGATGAAATCAGTTCAGTATTTCTAAATAAAAAAAGCAATCTGTAAATGCTGATTTTATAGATTGCTTTTTTATTCGATAACTTTAATCTTGTCTATTTACAAAAAGTTGCTTTGTTTTTAATAGCGCTTTGACTTCCTAATTCGATTGCTTTAGAGAAATCCTTACAAGTGTTTTTCTTGTCGCCTAATTTGTTATATGCTAAGGCTCGTAAGTTATAAGCGATATAATCTTTTGGATTTAAAGCAATAGACGATGTGCAATCATCAACAGTTTCTTTAAAGTTGTTTAATTTGTAGTTTACATTCGCTCTTCCGGTAAAGGCATCCGCGTTCATGGTATCTAACTCGATTGTTTTGCTAAAATCAGCCTGAGCACCTTTTAAGTCATTCAGTTTTAGTTTTGCAACGCCGCGATTTTGGTAAGCTTCCACAAATTTAGAATTCATGCTAATGGCTTTTGTATAATCAGCAATTGCGCCTTTTGTATTGCCGGCTTCCGCTTTTTTGATGGCCTTGTCAAAATAGCCGGTTGCAGATTGTGCCCATGTAGAGCAAGTAATCATAATAAACGATAGTAGTAATAAATGTTTCATAAACCAATTTGGGATTAGGTTAGTAGGTTAATAATTCTAAAACGAATTTAGTAAACTTTTTTTGTAAGAGAAGTTCTTTTGCGAAATAACTATTGTTTTTTATTTATTTCTGCAGACTATATTTTTAATATTAAGAAGATATTCCTAAATAATTTCTTAACTTAGCTAAATTCTTATGTTTTTTAGCACTGTTTTTCTGTTAAAAAAAAGAATAATTTCCTCCCAAATCGATTTCTATTACTCATTAAATATAAATTAAGATAATATGAAACAAGTTTATTGTTATTCGCAATTATTATTTTTCGGTTTAGTTTTTCTGTTCAGCATTACTTCCAGTGCCCAGGAAAAAACAAAGTATTTAGATGCAGAACAAAGTGATCCTGTAAAGATGGGGTGGATGATTGGTTCGCCCCCGCCAGTCAATCGTATTCCCCGTTTTGATGATGGCAGTTTTTTTCAGTTTCCCGCTCTTAGATGGAGTGTTGCACATATGCGTCAATTCATGCCAACTATAAATGTTTCTCGAGGATTGGGAACTTCATATCCACTCGTGACAAATAGTAAGAACGATATTGATAAAGTTACCTTTGTTCCGCTTGGGGAAACTAAAGCAATTACCTGGCAAGAATCACTGCAGAAAGTCTACGCTGATGGCGTGATCGTTATGCATCATGGAAAGATTGTTTATGAAAAATATTTTGGAGTATTAAAAGTTGACGGACAGCATGCTGCAATGTCAGTTACAAAATCTTTTACCGGAACACTTGGTATTATGTTAGCCAAAGAAGGTTTGATAGATACTACAAAAAACGTTTCGCATTATATCCCGGAACTTAAAAATTCAGCTTTTGGCGATGCTACAGTAAGGCAAGTGATGGATATGACGACAGCTTTACAATTTAGTGAGGACTATGCAGATCCAAATGCCGAGATATGGAAATTTTCGGCTGCTGGTAATCCTTTGCCAAAACCTAAAGATTATGACGGACCAAAAACATATTACGAATATCTTCCTACAGTAAAGAAAATTGGAGTTCATGGTGAGAGTTTTGGTTATAAAACGGTTAATTCAGATGTTTTGGGATGGATAATCGCCAGAGTTACCGGAAAAACAATCGCGGAGGTTTTGTCTGAAAAAATCTGGAAAAAATTAGGAATGGAGCAAGATGGTTATTATTCTGTAGATGCTATTGGGACACCTTTTGCCGGTGGCGGACTTAATTTTGGTTTAAGAGATATGGCACGCTTTGGTCAGTTAGTTTTAAATAATGGTAAAGCAGGCAAGGAGCAAATTATTCCTAAATCAGCCATTGATGATATAAGAAAAGGCGGAAGTAAAGAAGCATTTGCAAAAGCCGGTTATACTCTTTTGAAAGGTTGGAGTTACAGAGATATGTGGTGGATTACCAATAATGATCACGGAGCGTTTTGCGCGCGTGGAGTTCACGGACAAGTTATTTACATAGATCCAAAAGCAGATATGGTTATTGTGCGTTTTGCATCTAATCCGATAGCGGCAAATGGTGCAAATGATCCGTATTCTTTGCCAGCTTATGATGCTGTTGCAAAATTCCTGATGACCAGTAAATAAAAATGAAATGGCTAATCGCTTATAAAATAAAATGATTTAATTTCTTATTTTCCTCTGATGGACATTAAGTGTGTTTGTCTTATTTTGGTTTCTTATTCCAGAATGGATTAGAATCAAACCTCCATATATAAGCGATTTGAAAATTACCGGAGGATAAACCGATATTGCTATTGTTGCTTTCTGAAAACGAAGAAAAGATCAGGTTATTAACGTATGATAATCCTAGTGACCACTTTTCTTTATTGTATCCTGTTGCGACTCTTGGAAAAAAAGTAGGATATATTTCTATCTTTTGTTTACCGAAATCATTTATTCGTTCAGTACCAAAATTTGCGCCCACTGTGGCTGATCCGCTAGCGAACCAACGTTTGTTAATGGCCCAGGTGTAGGCGTAACCTCCGCTTACTCCAAACTGAAAGTTACGCAACGAATTCCTCGTTTTATGAACAAAAGAACTATCAGATCCTATTTTTGTAAAATAAACTCCGCCACCAAGTAAAAAACTTCCTGCCGATTTCAATTGCCTTTCGTTCTGATTAAAAGCAGCTTTATAGGAGAATTTTTTGTTATTAAAAACATATTGACCAAATGCACCATATTGCTGAATGTTTAAATCCGGATATAATTTTATGTTTTTATCGTTTTCATCCGCAGTATAAAATCCCTGATACTTTTGAACAAAAAGATCAATTATGAACTTTCGTCCGTAATTATGAATCTGGAAATCTAATGCTTTTGTCTTTCCCTTCTCTTTTTCCTTCATAAAATTCAAGCCATATCCGTAACTCAGATTAATTATGGTATTATTTACAGAAACTCCAAAGCCTAAATTCATTGGCGTGTTAGGCATGAATTTCTTAATTTCTCCATCTGCTTCCTGTTCCATCGAAATGAATTTCATTGAAAGATAGGTTCTTATTGAAAGTTCATCCTGAAAAGGTTTAATATAGGTCGTATCAATTTGCGCTTTGCAAAAATAGGGAAGGAGAAAAATAAGGAAAAGGAAAAAATAGGATCTCATTCTAGTATCAAACGGAAAATAATTACTCTTATTATTTCAGGAATAAGCTTGTTTGAAAAGAGTTTGTATGATGTAAAAATACTGCATAATGTTATTGTTTTAAGAATAAATTTTCTGGATAATAGAGGCAGGTCAAAAATGTGTTTTTTTCTTTAATGAGAACAAATGATTGATAGGATTTATGAATTTTAAGGAATGAATTTTTATTCTGGTTGTTTTCTAAAATAATATTTTTATGTAAATTTGGTATGTATGTGTTTGTGTAGTAATTGTGTAAGGGTTTTTATGATAGCTTGCTGCAAATAAAAAGTACGGGCATGTTACCGTAATGAAATGTTTTGATTAGTAATCCCCAAATTATTAAAAAGGAATGAAAAAAAATCTTATCATTATTTTCTGGGCGCTCTATATGTTCTTTTTTGCAATTCCTTTTCCTATGATAATCTATTATGCTGTCAATAGTGAATTTGATGTAAATACGCTAAAAGATAAAAATCCCTGGCTGGCATTAAGTTTTGTTTTGGTGTCCGTTATTCTTTGGTTAATTGTCTTAATTGGTTATTTTAGAAAATGGATTTTAGGGATTTTTATAACCAAGAGAAATTTAGAAAGAATAAAAAGCAAAGGAATATCGAGAGAAGCAAAAATTTTAAGTGCTGTAAAAATTTCAAAACCAACAGCAAAATTTAATTCCTATGAACTTGAGTTGTTGTTTAGAAATCTTGCTGATGCCGAAATTACTCATAAAACTATTATTACGGATAGTAAACCTCATGAACGTCGTTTCGAGGCTGGAAAGAAAATAAGTTTAATGCTTGACAGGAATATGAAAAAGCCTCCGTATTTTGTTATTGCTGTTGCACAAGCGAATATAAATATAGGAAGTCTTTTTTTTAGAATAGTTGCCTGGCTTGTTCTTCTCATTGGTTTAATTGGATACTATTTTTATTCGTATCAATTAGAAAGTTATGGTGCAGGATGGCGTTTTATGAGTTTTGGTCATCCATTAATTATTTGTCCGATCGTGCTTTTATTTTATCGCTATTTTTTAAAATTTATTTTAGGAAAATTTACTGGTGTAAATTACGATTCGATGTTGATAAAATTTAAAGGAGTTAAAACCTGGGCAAAACTGCTTAACGCAAGCCAGACCGGAACTTATATAAATGAACAGCCTATGATTCGTTTTAATCTTGAATATGTCGATAATAAACATCAGGTTCATAAAATTAGTTTAAAAAAAGTGGTGGGACTTCTTGAGTTAGATCTTACTAAACAATCACAAATAGAAATTTTTTATCTCGAAGAAAATCCTAACAAAATTGCTTTTGCAAGCGATTTAAATAATATTGTATGAAGAAATTAATTCTCTTAATGATTTGCATTTCGTTTCTTTTAAGCTGTGACCAGATCTCTAAAAGTATTAGCGAAACATTTAAGTCCGGTGATTCTTTAGTAATTAAGGAAATAGTAAATCCCGCTTCTGAATCTTTAGGAGGTGATAAGCCGGATGTTCGTGCAATTGGAAATAGTGTTATCGAAAAACACACAGCAGTTGAGACACAAGTGCATGTTGAAAGTGAAAATGTAAACTTTTTAACGAATGCAAATGCATTAGAAAAAGCTGAAGAGGCTTTACGAAAGTTACCTCAATATGCAGGAAAAGAGATTTTTGTCTATTCGATTGCTTATTTTTATGATAATGGAACTATTAATATTATGCTTCAGCATCCTGTGAATCCCAAGTACGTTGATGGTTATGATTATAGGGATAATAAATGGTCTGATCCCAGACCTATTCAATTATCGATTAGAGACGATGTTCAGAAACGTTTGATTCCGCTTAATAAAATCAAATTTGTAAATGTTGCTAAGCTAACGGGTATTTATAATAAAAAAGCGCAAGAAATAGAAGGGGCTAAATCTCTTACAAGTGCTTATGTATCGATTTGGGGAAATGCAATGCAATGGTATCCAACAAGTATTAGTGGAAGCAGGGAAAAGTATTCAATACAATTTAATGATGACGGAACGTTAAAAACATTCAAACAGGACTAGTTTTTATGTAAAATTGTTTGTTGTCGGAATATTAAAATCAATCCAGTTTTAGTTTAAAACCTTCATGACTTGCTTTAAAGCCTAGTTTTTCGTAGAATTTAATAGCTTCTGTTCTTCTTTTGTCAGATGTTAACTGAATCATTTGACAGCCCTTTTCTTTTGCGCGATTAATGGCGTAATTAAGAACGTTGGTTCCTATTCCCTGACCTCGATAATCAGAATGTGTTCTTACGGCTTCGATTTGTGCTCGCAATGTTCCTTCAAAATTTAGATATTGTATAAAAGTAAGTTGAAACGTAGCTACTTTATTTCCGTTTATTGCTGCGACGATCAATTCCTGATTAGGATCTTCCTGAATTTTTTTAAATGCGTTGAGGTATTTTTCAGAAACTATGGAGGTATTATTTTCTCTTGTTGCTCCGTAAGTATCATCAGCAAGCATACTGATGATTTCCGGTAAGTCTTCGATTGTTGCAAGTCGGAAAGTAAGATTGGTATGCATGTTTACAAAAGTTTTTTATCAATATAAAATTACTGAATAAAATAAGGCTAAATAAAAAAGGCAAAATACATTTTTATATATTTTGCCTTTTAATTAAGTTTGTCTTTTTTAGACCAGTTATTTTGATGTAAAATTTTATTTCAAAATCGCTGGCAATAAATAGTCATGTACTATTTTATCAGCTTGCGGATGTCCATAAGGTTTGTTAAATGCTTTTGACGTGATTATAATGACAAGTGGTAAGTCTTTGAAAATAATAAATTGGTTTCCTCCATTTCCGGCGCAGTAATAAGTTTCATAATTTTTGCCTTTATAATTAACCGTTTTATTCCAGAATAAATAACAATAAAATTGATTGTCTCTTTCCGGAATCTGAATTTGCTTTGTTAAAGTTTTTTCGACCCATGCCTGAGGAATTACTTGTTTGTTATTCCATATACCATTGTTTTTGTACAACTGGGCGTATTTTGCGTAATCCAGGGAAGTCATTTGTAAGCTACCGGCGGTATTAGGTACTTTTTGTGGTGTATATTGCCATTTATAATTGGTAATGTTTAATGGTTTGAAAAGTTTTTCATCAGCATATTTTTCTAATCCGTCAGGAATATTTCTGTCCAGAATATCTCCTAATAATATGGTTCCTGCTGTAAAGTAATCCCATTTGCCTCCGTTGGTTTTAGAAGGGTCAATAGCTAAGTTCAGCGTAAATTTTACCCAGTTATCTGTAGGATACATGTTTTCTTCATTTCCTGGTGATTCGCTATGTGCATCTGAGCCGTCAAATGATGAACTCATCGTGAGTAAGTCTTTTATTGTTATGCTGTCTTTTTTTGCATTGTAATTTGCGTAATCTCCTAAATTATAAAATGAACTTAGTCTTTGGTTTTCATTTTTAATATATCCATCATTTATAGCAATGCCTATAAATGTTGAGGCAAAGGATTTTCCCGTTGATCGCGTATCATGCAAAGTATTTCTGCTGGCATCATTAAAATACTCCTCTATTAAAAGTTTTCCATCATAGATAGCAACTACACTTGTTATTTCTTTTAGATCATAAGAAGCAATCTCCTTATTTAGCATTTCTATTTTCTTGCGGTCAAATTGAAAATTAGAAATCTCCCATTCGCTATTGGGTAATATCGGTTGTATTTCAATTTGCTTTGCCGTTACTTTCGGCGTTTTTATGATTAGTTTAATTTGGCCTTTCGCAACCAAATTTCCAACTAAAGCTTCTGTATTTGTGATGATGTATGGTCTAATTTCAATTCTTAGATTGTGAGTTCCGTTTGTTAGTGCTTCTCCACCGCCATTAAGTTTAAAACGATCCCACATATGCAATGCCCAGAGGTTCTCGTCTTTAGAACTCGTAAGAGGAATTCTGAATATTACTGATGTGTCTTTGCTATTGCCATAGCCAAAATTACATCCTGAGTTAATATTTTCCTTGTATATGGGTTTGTTGTCGATGTAAAAAGAAAATTGAAGATTACCTTTTTCTACAAGTTCTTCAGCTGATAAATTAGGGGCTAACTCATGTAAGTAGTTCGTTATGGAATTATTTAGAAAAAATCTAATATTAAGGTTTGATTTGTAGACGAGGTTAAAAGACGTAAGAAAGTCAGATTTTTTATATTGATTCAGCGGGATATTTCCATCCATAAAAGTGACCTTTCCAATGTTTGATTGATAGAGATCTCCGGTAATTTCCTCAGTTTTAAAAAGATTAGTATTTTGGCTAAAAGCTATAAGTCCAAAAAGATTGATTGTCAGCAGGAATAATGTTCGTTTCATATTTTGTTTGATTTGATTGAAATGTAAAATTATTCTGCCGCCAGCATTAAAAATTGTACAAGATTAACATTTGCATTATTTCATTAAAAGCAATTTTAAATGTGCAGAAGGATTTAATCCGTTTACTTCCTTAAAGCATCTTGTAAAATGGCTTTGATCAGAAAATCCGCATTCATAGGCAATTTCAGTTAAGGACTGTTTTTGTAAAGACAGCAGCGAAAGTGCTTTTTCTACTTTTAATTTTCTTCTATATTCGCTCAAAGTACAGTGAAAATATTTAGAAAAATCTCTTGAAAGATGAACAGGATGTATTCCGACTATTTGAGACAAGTAGTCTAAGGTAATAGTGTCTCCAATCTGATCATGAAGAATTTCATCAATAATTGTTACCCATTTTGGATTTTTATATAATAATGAATTGTTGTGTATGTCTAGTTTTGATAAGATTTCTATCAATAGTGTCTGTGTTGAAAAATCTACGGCTGGACCTTCAATTTTAGCAGCTCTGAATACTTTATACATCAAAAACTTAATTTCCGGTTTTAAGATATTGATGCTTCCTTGCAAATTATCATCTGATAATGATAGGGTCTCAAACCAGTTTTTTTCGATTTCAAGATGAAACCCTCTTGTAAATCCGTCGGGTTTAATATTATAATGAGGTTCCTGCCAGTTATGAAAAAGTAAGCTTCCCGGAGAGCAATTGTAAACCTCCTTTTTATTGCCTTCGACAACATTTCCTTCAAGGATAAAAGTAAAATAGGCGTTTTCATGATAATGCCAGTCTACTTTACTGTGTGTATAAACTGTATCCGTCAATGTTATTCCGTCCAATATAATCGTCTCGTTCGTTTGTCCGTAAAATGTACCTTTTTGTAAATGTTTCATAGGATGACATCGGTTATCTTTTTTTAGTAGGCTGAGGTGTCTTTAGATGAATCTTAAATATGCCGTGAGCTAGTTTTGAAAGAGTCAGGTCTGTCTATTAGAAGAAATAAATAAAAGAAAGTTACAAAAAAGGTCGTGTTTAATTCAGATTGTTTTATTTTGATCTGATTTTTAAAATTTAATTACAAAAATGCAAGCACTACTTACAACATTCTGTTTCCTGTTTTTTACTTATAATCTATCGCTGGCACAAACGAATCATAATGATCTAAAAGATGTTAATCTGAAGGGGAGTGTAAAATCATTTGGAAAATGCCTTCTTGAAGGCACTTCGATCCCTCTTGCAGTTGAGAATAAAATATGCCGAATGGGAATTGGTAATACTTACAATGAAAAAGGGTTTCTTATTTCTTCTAATTCCATATCTTATAATGCTTCTATTGTTGAAATAAACTATCATTATAATACAAAGGGTGATCTTAGTGCTACCGACTATTATTATCCCGAAAAAAAAACTAGTAACTCTTATCTTGTTACTGTAAAATATGATTCGGCTAAAAACGAAGTAAGCTATTGGTTCTATTGGGAGAATATCCTGCAATCAAAAACCATTTTTATCCGTGATAATAAAGGGAATTTAATAGTAGAGCAGAATTATGATGCCAATGGCAAACTCAATACAGAAAAACGTTACGAGTATGATGTTGATAATTATAAAATAAAAGAATCGTTTTGGAGTATTAGACCTCCCGGATATTTAGATAAACCAACATTTGAAAGTGTAGTTACTTATCATAATGATGAACGTGGCAATCCTGTGATAAAAATTGATTCTGCGAGTAAAGAAAAGACCACTTATGTGTATCAATATGATAATGTTGGTAATTGGTTATTGTGCACTGCCTATAATGACAAAGGGCAGATTAAACAAGTAACTGAACAATATTTTGAGTATTATTAAATAATCATTCAGAGAATTTATTCTAAATCATTTTAAGATATGGCTCCTGAAGAAGTTTGTCTTTTCCGGATATGAACTAAAATAAAAAAAGGTCAAGTAAATTAATACTTGACCTTTTTTGTGACCCGACTGGGGCTCGAACCCAGGACCCCATCATTAAAAGTGATGTGCTCTACCAACTGAGCTATCGAGTCGTTGCTTTCAAGAATCTTGTATTGTGAATCACAATTTGTGACCCGACTGGGGCTCGAACCCAGGACCCCATCATTAAAAGTGATGTGCTCTACCAACTGAGCTATCGAGTCATATTCGATTCTTGAACGCGGGTGCAAATATAAGAAGTTATTTTTGATAAATCATAGCTTATTTAAGTTTAATTTAATGTAAAATTTATGAGGTAAAATGGGGATAAAAGCGTAAAAAAGTAAAATACGTTTTATGTATTTTTATCTCTTTTTATTATTCTAAGAGTGAAAAAAAAGAACGTTTTTGTGAGGGATTTTACTGTTTTTTTTAAAGTGTTTTTAATTAGAATGTGTTGTTAATTGATTTGTTTAGAGATTCTTGTAGTGAAATGATATCGATTAAAAGATAGCTGGTAAGAACTTTTGATGAATGATGTTTAAATAATATGAAGTGGCTTTTGCTTGGGTAATTGTGTTGGGAATAATTCATTTTTACATTGAAATTAGTTTATATTTAGCTGAAATAAAATCGATTTATTCTTTATAGTCTGCCGAAATAAAAATAATTTAAGCATATTGTAATGTGTAAATAAGTTCGTTTTAGTAATAAAAAACTGTTATGATAAAAAAAAAATTTTTGTTAATATTTGCACTCGTGGCTATTTCTTGTAATAAAAAAACAGAAAGACCAGAAATTCAAATAAAGAATGAAAAAAATGTGATAGATTTTTTTCAACCTGCCGACCTCGGAGCATTTGGTTCAGCAACTAGACTGCTTGTTTATGCAAATTTTGATGAATGTGGAGAATGGGGTGGTCATAAAGAGAGTTTTGAAATATTCTCGAAAGGTGATAAACAATTTTATGCAAACTATAAAAGAACAAAAGTTGATTGTGATAAACTGGGAAAGTTATATGGAAAACCAGAATTTCAGCAACCTTATGTAGATAAAGTAATAAAATTAGAGGATAAGCAAAAAGAGGCTATCAATAATTATTTATCACAGCTTATTAAAAGTAAAATTAAAGAAGGTTTTCCTGGAAATGCCGGGCAAAATTTTGGTGTGATTAAAACGGATTCAACTTTAGTAATTGATGTTTACGACAGTGATAAAAAGAATCTTGAAAATTACAACCAATTACTGAAATCATTCAATTTAGAAATTGTGAAATATGAATACCGTTAATTATTAAAGCTAAAGTAGGATTTGAATTATTTAGGATTATGCAGTTTTAGAAAAAAAGGACATAAAAAAACCTATTTCATCACGAAATAGGTTTTTTGTTTAGTGAACTCCTTGGTACAAAATTCGAATCTTTTATTAGAAGATTTTCAGATTTTAAGCGACTTGGCAGAGGTTTGAAAATAAAAGTATTTGATTTTTTAAGTTCGTCATGAGGACTAAATAGATCAGATCCAAATCTCTTACTAAAAAGAAGCCGTCTCAAAACATATAATTTTGAGACGGTTTTTTATTTGATGATGTTTTGATTTTTATTGGGTTAATTTTGAGTGGAGGCAAAAATTGCCCTTATGCTGCAATTTTCTTCCTTAAGTTGTGACCTAAAGCCATTAATCCGAACTCTAATTCAACTTTTTGAATTCCTTTTAAAGAAAATCGTCTAAATCCGTTATTATGCTTGAGTTGGGCAAACACAGGCTCTACATCGGCAGAGCGTTGCTTTCTTCTTTGTATTC
>NZ_JBNNFM010000011.1:0-152530 GCF_050267765.1 Flavobacterium sp. NPDC079362
CAAAGACAAAGCAAAACACCGATACAAAATAGAAGCCAAAAACAGTGAACTAAAAAATGTACATGGGTATGACAGAGCAACATCTTATGGGATAGATAGTATGCAAGGTGCAATGGCTATTTTTACGGTCAATTTAAAAAGAATACTGAAATTGATATAAGAAATTACAACCCAAACATGATTACTCAAAACACCTCTCTATAAGTCAAAAACAGACTTATGTAACCGCAAATAAAAAACAGTTATAAAACGAAAAACGCTTATAACGGATATTTTTAAATCCTGTTATAAGCGTTTTTTATTGTCTAAAAAATAAACCTGATCAAAAATAAGGGATGTTTTTCAGTGCCCTCTGAGAACACAGGGAGCTTTTGCAAAAATATTGTTGTATAATATACTTCTTAAGATTTCTTTGGATGAACAATTCCTTCAGCAACTGTTAACCAAGCAGATGGACCTCCCGCAACATAACCTGTTTGCCCAAGCCCTTTAAAATTGACTTTACCATCTTTTGCTTCAGCGCTGGTAAAATAAACGGTTGGAAATCCCTGAATTCCGAAAGCTTGCTGCAATTCGTTATTTTGATTTTTAATCTCAGGCGTTTGCGGTGTTCTTCTAGGATAATCCAGCTCAACTAAAATAACATTTTCTTTGGCCCATTTAGTAAATTCCGGTGTTTTCAACACTTCATTCTGCAAACGAATGCACCATCCGCACCAATCACTTCCGGTAAAAAACATTAACATTGGCTTTTGCTCTTTATTACTTACAGTAATCGCCTCTCTTACATCAGTGTACCATTTTAACTCTTGCGCTTGTGTTGCAAAAGCTCCAACTAAAAACAATGTTATTAAGTATATCTTTTTCATGATCCTTTTAATTTTTGACAAATTTAAACAAAAAAAGAATTGTAAAATGTCGTCTATTTTACTTCTTGCATTAATTTTCTAATAAATGGCGAAATTGCCAACAAAACCAATCCCGCAATAAGCGAATAAATTGCCAGTTGATAATACCCTTCTGTATACGATTGCAGCTTAGAAACTAAAGTATCTCCTGTATTTGATCTGGAAATTTCTGCCCCAAGTTTACCTGCAGCCAATTGCCCAAAAGCACTTGCCAGGAACCATAATCCCATCATCATCCCAAAGAGTCTTTTTGGAGAAAGTTTGGTAATAATCGACATTCCGATTGGCCCCAAACAAAGCTCACCAATAGTAGTTATCAAATAGGCAAACGTAAATACATTCAATGAAGTAATACCTTTTACGTCTGCAAAGAATTTAGTAAGATAGAAGATATAGAAAGAAGCCGCGAGGAACAAAAATCCAATTCCGAATTTAATCAAAGTATTAGGTTCAATTTTTCGCTTGCCTAACCAGATCCATAACAAACCAATAAGCGGACTCAAAACTACTACAAAAAAAGTATTTGAGCTGTTATTGACAACATTGGGATCAATTGTAAAAAACAATAACTGATCATTTAGATTGTCTTTTGCAAAAAGCGACAATGATCCGCCACTTTGTTCGTAAATAGAATTAAACAAGAAATAGAAAAACACAAACAGAAATGCTGCAAAAAGCTTCTTTTGTAATTTAGCATCTCCCAATTTAAACAATTCATATGCGAAATATGAAACGGCAATTGTACCAATAGTATACATGAAATAATCTGTATACTTAGTATTCTTAACCATTATAAAAATAAAAGGCAAACTCAAAATCGACGCAGCATACACTGCTATTTCACGAATTCTTCTCTTATTGACATCTAAGTGTAATAATGGAGAATCACCAATTGGCCCTAAATGCTTTTTAGTAAACAAAAAGGTAATCAAACCTAAAAACATTACAATTGCAGCTGATAAAAAGCACAATTGCCACGAATAGAATTTCCCTAAATAAACACATAAAGCACCACCAAAAAGTCCGCCTACATTTATTCCGGCATAGAACATTCCGTAACCGGCATCTCTACGACCGTCGTTTTCATGATACAATTCTCCAACCATCGAAGAAACATTTGGCTTAAAAAAACCAGTTCCTATAATCGAAAAAGCAATTCCGTAATAAAAGAAATCATGAGGGGCAATAGCAATCAAAAGATTCCCTAAAATCATAACGATTCCACCAAAAAATAATGACTTTTTAAACCCCAGAACTTTATCAGCAAAAATACCACCAATAAAAGTAAAAGCATATACAAAAGCCTGAATAGCTCCATATTGCTCACTGGCATGATCTTCTTTCAAAAAAAGCTGATCTACCATAAAAATAACAAGAACACCACGCATTCCATAAAAACAAAAACGCTCCCACATTTCAACAAAAAACAAATACCACAATTGTTTCGGGTAATTGCCTTTAAAATTTTGAATCTCCTCTAAAGTGATCTTCTGCTCCATTTATTTATAAATAATTAATTAATTCCTTTTTCTTTCATCACCTTGTTAAGCTGTTTCACCAAACCAAACATTAGTACAGTTGCAAACATTAACAGTGCAAAATTTACCCAGAAGAAGTTGGCTTTATTATCGTACGTATCCCACATACTGGCCAAAACTCCACTCAACTTATTCCCTATCGAAGTCGACAAAAACCAACCTCCCATCATTAAGGAAGTGATATTAACAGGGCTTAACTTTGAGACTACTGATAATCCCATTGGACTCAGGAATAGTTCCCCGATTGTTATGATTCCATAATTTGCCACCAGCCACCAGGCACTCACCTTTTCTGCTCCATCATGACCAATTTCTACAGCTGCTACCATGACCAAAACAGACAACGCCGAAATTAACAAACCAAAAGCAATTTTCGTAGGTGTCGAGGGTTCTTTTTTTCTGGATCGCAAAAATGAGAAAAACGCAACAATCAAAGGTGTTAATATAATTACCCAGGCCGGATTGATTGACTGACTCAAATTAGTTGCCCAAAGATGCACTTTAGCCCCTTCTTCAGGTAATTTCTCCGGAGCAACATTTCTAAAATATAATGGATAATTTACCTCTGTCTCTACGACTCCATTTACTTTTTGTAAACGAAACTGATGATCATAAAGCTCTGTGGACTCTTTTTTATATTCGACTTCTTTTGCTAATTTTAGTTTACCAACTACCTGACCGGCTGTCCCGGTTACTTCTCTGTCAGTATAACGATCTGCCCAGGTAGTAAGTGCCGAACCATTGAGCTTAAATACAGCCCAAAATAAAATCACTACGCCAAAAATAGCCAGCAGAGCACCAATTGGCCTCTTATCTTCTACTTTGGCTTTAAAATAAAGTGAACCATAAAAGAAAACAATCGGAATACAGGCAAAAATAAAAGCATCTGTACTATCTGAACCAAAGATATAACTGTCTAAATTAGTTTCTGAAGCAACACCTTTTATCAACCAGCCTATTACTCCAAAAACAACAGAAGGCAATAAAATAAACAGGATAATTTTATAAAACGGCATATCTCCTTCCTGAACTCCTTTTTTCTGATCGTAGCCTACATAATGTTTTGTACCTAATAAAAATACAATAACACCTATGAACATACCAACACCAGCAGCCATAAAAGCCCAATGCCACCCTAAAAGGATCTGCAATGCAGCACCAAAGAAATTACAAATAAAAGCGCCAACATTAATTCCCATATAGAAAATATTGTAGCCTTCGTCTTTTTTATCTTTATACTCTTCTTTAGAATAAAAACTTCCTAATAAGGTTGAAATATTGGGTTTAAAAAAACCATTTCCTATAATTACCAAAGTCATGGCAATATAAAGCACCGTTATATCATGTACTCCCATTAAGAAGTAACCAATACCCATTAAAATCCCACCAAAAACAATAGACTTTCTATAACCTAAATACCTGTCAGCAACAAGACCGCCAATAAAAGGAGTTAAAAAAACCAATGCTATAAAAGTTCCATATAAATCAGAAGCTTCTTTCTCGGTCATGGCAAAACCATCCTTTACGTCCTTGAGATATAAAGTAAAGATTCCGATCATTAAATAGTAACCAAAACGCTCCCACATTTCAGATAAAAACAAAAAAGGCAGTGCTTTTGGGTGTTTTTTCCACATAACTATAAACTCTTTTAAAATTAAAATTACCTATAAGTCTAAACCTATAGGTAATTTTTTACATATCATTATTATCATTTATCGCACACCGTGCATCATTTTTTTCAGGAATGGAGTTAAAGCAAATAATACAATTGCCGCGATACCTGTAAGGACAACAAATACCATAAAAAACTCATATAAATTATGGATTTCAAATCCTGCAAAAAAGTGATTGTGAGCGCTAATCTGATGCTGATCTAATAAAGCTAACTGCTCTGCAGTTGGTACAATTTTATTATCTAAAACTCCCTGAAGATCAATTCCTAATTCTTTTGCTTTTGCAAATTTATCACCAGTTGCAGGCAAGATAGAACCTAAAGTTCCTCCTAAAGCATAACCTGATGCATTCGACAAGAAGAATACGCCATATAATAAAGAAGAAAAACGTTTTGGAGATAATTTACCTACTAATGATAAACCAATTGGTGATAAACACAACTCAGCACATGTATTTAAGAAATACAATAAGATCAACCATTTTACCAATAATAATCCTGAAGTTCCGATATACGAAACCTGTGTAGCGATCATAAAGAAACTAATAGAAATTACAACTAAACCAACGGCTAATTTTACCGGAGAAATAGGTTCTTTACCTTTAGCTCTTAAAGTATCCCAAAGTATACTGAAAGGAACTGCTAACATAACTACGAACAATCCATTAAAAATCTGAACCATTGAAGGTGGCATCAACCAGCCAAAGAAATTTCTGTCTGTTTGATTATCCGCAATAAAAGTTAATGACGAACCTGCTTGTTCAAAAGCTGCCCAGAAGAAGATAATAAAGAATGAAACGATATAGATAACTATAATTCTGTCTCTTTCGATTTTAGTTAAAGAAGTATCTGAGATAATTAATCCGGCCAATGATAAACCACTTGAGTAAATCAGTGTATAGATTAAATTCTGACCTACAACATAATGAAAAAAGAATCCTAAAGCGATAAATGCAATTCCTGCAATGACCAAAGCTTTATTAGAAAAATTAGCTTTTTGCGCTTCTCCTTCTTCAAAATCAGAAGCATCGTTTTTAGAAGGTAAACCTCCTAATGGTTTTCCTTCCGGAGTAACCACATATTTATTTTTTAAAAAGTAAAAAAGGATCGTTCCTAAAAACATCGCAACAGAAGCCGCCATAAATCCCCATCTAAAAGCATGGATATCTCTAATTCCTCCTACATCTTTAACATCACCTAACAAAGGACAAATAGACTGACCTAAAAAAGCCCCAATGTTAATACCCATATAGAAAATAGTGAAGGCACTATCTAATTTTGTTTTTTCCTGTTTAGGATATAAACTCCCCACCATACTGGAAATATTTGGCTTGAAGAATCCGTTACCAAAAACAATAACCCCTAACGCAGAATACATGATGATTTTTGCCAAACCAAGATTTGAATCAAAAAGACTACCACTTGTAAACAATAACAATTGCCCAACTGCCATCATCAATCCGCCTAATAAAATACAGTTTCTGTTACCTAAAAAACGATCGGCTACAAAACCACCTAACATTGGCGTTAGATAACACAACCCAAGGAAACCACCATAAATCAAAGATGCTTCTTCTTCCTTCATCAATAATGAATTCACAAGAAATAAAGTTAATAAAGCCCGCATTCCATAGAAATTGAATCGCTCCCACATCTCCGTTCCAAACAATACCCAAAGCCCTTTTGGATGCGCAGTTTTTACTTGAGTTTCTCCCATTTTATTCATTATTTGTTTTTGGTTTAAAGTTTTAGATTATAAATTTTCCTTGATAAAGTTAGTCATTTTATTGTAAAGCTGAATTCTGGTTGCCCCCCCGTAAATACCATGATTTTTATCCGGATATATCTGAGAATCAAATTGTTTGCTCGCCTGAATCAACGCTTCCATCATTTGCATAGAGTTCTGTACATGAACGTTGTCATCGCCTGATCCGTGAATCAATAAAAACTTACCTTTTAATTTATCAACGTGATTTATTGGAGAATTTTGATCGTATCCGCTTGCATTTTCCTGTGGAGTCGTCATGTATCTTTCTGTATAAACACTGTCATAAAAACGCCAGTTGGTTACCGGAGCAACAGCAATAGCCATTTTAAACACATCATTTCCCTGAAAAATACAGTTTGAAGCCATAAAACCACCATAGCTCCATCCGAAGATTCCAATTCTTGAAGCATCAACATAAGGATAAGCACCAATTACTTTTGCAGCATCGATCTGATCTTCTACTTCGTATTTCCCTAATTCTTTTTGAGTTACTTTTTTGAAATCAGCACCTTTGAAACCAGTTCCTCTACCATCTACACAAGCTACAATATAACCTTGTTGTGTTAATGAAGCAAACCAGTAATCATCACTATTATTCCAATCATTGTTTACTTGTTGAGATCCCGGACCAGAATATTGGTACATGAAAACAGGATATTTTTTAGAAGGGTCAAAGTCTTTCGGTTTCAAAATCCACGCATTAAGCTCGTTTCCTTTTGCCGTTTTTAAAACGAAAAATTCTTTTGTTGGTAAATTATAAGCCACTAATTTAGCTGAAAGTGCCTGATTGTTTTCGATTACCTGAATTTCTTTTCCTGTTTTTGACTCATTTAAAGTATAAGTCGTAGGCTGAGATGCACTTGAGAAAGTAGTAATAAAAAATTGGAAATTAGGACTGAAAGTCGCAGCACTAGTTCCTGTTTTAGAAGTTAAACGTACTTTATTTTTTCCGTCTAAAGCAATTCTGTAGATATCTCTGTTGATCGAACCATTTTCTGTAGATTGATAGAAAATAGTTTTTGTTTTTTCGTCGAAACCGTAGTAAGATACTACTTCCCAGTTTCCTTTTGTAACCTGATTTTTAAGTTTTCCGGTTTTGTCATATACATAAATATGATTAAAACCGTCTTTTTCGCTTGTCCAGATAAAGCTATTATCTTTTAAGAAAGTCAAATTGTCTGTAACATCGACATATGCTTTATCTTTTTCATTGAGAACCACTTTTGCAGTTGCCGTAGTTCCATCTACAAATAATAAATCAAGATTATCCTGATGACGGTTTAAAACCTGAGCTGATAATACATTATTATCATTTGTCCATTGTAATCTTGCAATATAAAAGTCATTGTAATTTCCTAAATTAACTTTTTTAGCCGCACTACCTGCTACATCATATATATGTAATGAAACTTCTGAATTTTTTTCTCCCGCTTTCGGATATTTAAAGGTTTCGATTGTTGGATATAAATCTTTATGAAACATTGACATCGAAAATTCAGGAACCTGACTTTCGTCAAAACGAATATAAGCTAGTTTTTTACTGTCTTTACTCCAGTCAAAAGCCCGGACAAATGCAAATTCTTCTTCATAAACCCAATCCGTGATACCATTAATGATGGCATTTTTCTTTCCGTCAGTTGTAACAGCGGTCGATTTTTTAGAAGCTACATCATAAACATATAAATTATTTTCTCTTGCATATGCAATTTTGGTTCCATCAGGAGAGAACGTTGGCTCCTGAACCTGAAAATCAAAAAGTTTCGTTAGTGACTTAGTCGTTATATCGTATAAAAAATAATCTGCCGTAAAAGAGTGACGAAAGATTTTATTTGTATTACATGCAATCAGGATCTTTTTTTCAGAAGCATCAAAAGTATAGCTGTCAATTCCTTCAGCAAGCGCCTTATGATTCTTAGTATCGATTAAATTAGACACTTTTTTGAGGGTTGCAAAATCATATAAATCAATCTGCATACTTCTACTTGCCTGATCTACATTTAAAACCGTATATTGATCTGTATTTTTTAGCGATTGCAATTCATCCATTCCTTTCGCCCTAAATACACCACTATAAATATTTTCGACAGTAATTTTCTGTTGACCAAAAACGGTAGCAACTAAAAACAAAAGTATTACAGTAATTTTACCTGATTTCATTAGAATTATTTTAAATATAAAAAAGAGCCCAATTTTAGTAAAAAAAATGAACATAATACACATTTTAAGTGTTAAATGTTAAAAAAAATAACGTTTGCGTATTTTCCAAATTTCAAATACATTGCAAACAAAACTCTTAAAATGGTATCTTTGCCGCAACTTTATTATTTAAAATACTGAGAATGAACAACGCTGTTGCCGGATTTTCTAAATTATCCAAAAAAGAAAAAACAAACTGGATCGCCAATACTTATTTTTCAAAGCCTGAAGAAGCACTAAATATTATAAGAAATTACTGGAATTCAGACGAGAAGCTACAACAATTGCATGATGAATTCATAGAGAACACGATTTCAAATTTATATATTCCACTTGGGGTTGCCCCTAATTTCCTAATTAACGGAAAATATAAAACTATCCCAATGGCTATTGAGGAGAGTTCTGTGGTTGCTGCAGCATCAAAAGCAGCAAAATACTGGTCTACACGAGGAGGTTTTAAAGCAACCGTAATTGACACTGAAAAAATTGGTCAGGTGCATTTTACTTTTAATGGAGACGCAGAAAAACTGCAGTCTTTCTTTGAGCAAATAAAACCAAAATTTTTCTCTGACACACAAAGCATTACCAAAAACATGCAACAACGTGGCGGTGGCATTTTAGACATCAAACTTAAAGACAAAAGAAGCCTGCTTGAAAATTACTTTCAGCTCCATGCTACTTTCGAAACTAAAGACAGTATGGGTGCAAATTTCATAAATTCCTGCCTGGAGCAATTTGCAACAACTTTGAAAGATGAATTTCAAAATTCTGATTTATTTTCAGAAGACGAAACCTTAAAAATTGTCATGAGCATTTTATCAAATTATGTCCCAAATTGTATTGTAAGAGCTGAAGTTTCCTGCCCTATTGAAGATTTAACAGAGAAACACATTCCAAATCCACAAGAATTTGCAGAACGATTTCTACAAGCCGTTCAGATTGCCGAAGTGGAACCTTTTAGAGCCGTAACTCATAATAAAGGAATCATGAACGGAGTTGACGCCGTAATTCTGGCAACCGGAAATGATTTTAGAGCAGTTGAAGCCGGAGTTCATGCGTATGCTTCAAAAAATGGTCAATACGCCAGTTTATCTCATGCTAAAATCGAAAACGGAATTTTTACTTTCTGGCTTGAAATACCTTTAGCATTAGGAACTGTTGGAGGATTAACCTCTTTACATCCTTTAGTAAAACTTTGTTTTGAAATACTCGAAAAACCTTCAGCAAAAGAATTAATGGAGATTGTAGCTGTTGCAGGTCTGGCACAAAATTTTGCCGCTTTGCGTTCGCTAACAACAACCGGAATTCAGGAAGGTCACATGAAAATGCACTTAAACAATATCATTAACCAATTTGAAGCCAATGAAGAAGAACGTCGTTTAATTAAATCTTATTTTAAGAAAAATGCCGTATCTCATAGCGCTGTAGTTGAATTTATTGAGAATCTAAGAAAATAACACAATTTATAAATTCCAATTATTAAATCTTTAAATAAATTCTAAATTCCAACAATAAGTGGAATTTGGAATTTTATCCCGAAGCTTTGGGATTGGAATTTATGTGAAACATACATGCATGAAAACAACCTTTTACAGTAACGGAAAACTTTTAATTACAGGCGAATATTTAGTCTTAGATGGCGCCAAAGCTTTTGCATTACCTACTAAATTTGGACAAAATTTAATTGTAGAGAATGCCTCAAATGAGGAAATTCAGTGGAAAAGCTATGATTTTGATGAACACCTTTGGTACGAAGACACTATTTCTTTTACTGAGATCATCAATAATACAGATACAAAAGCCGAAACTGTAAAGACAACTTTGGTACAAATTCTACATGAAGCCTATCTTCTAAATCCCGATTTTATAAGCAAGTCTGACGGATATAAAATCAGCACACAACTTACATTCCCAAAAAACTGGGGATTAGGAACGTCTTCTACTTTATTGAACAACATTGCTCAATGGACGAACATCGATGCGTTTACACTCTTAAAAAATAGTTTTGGAGGCAGTGGTTACGACATTGCCTGTGCACAAAACGACACTCCTATTATATACCGCTTAGAAGAGAACTTACCTCTAGTGGAATCTGTAAGCTTTAATCCGGATTTTACCCAAGACATTTATTTCGTTTACCTTAATAAAAAGCAAAATAGCAAAACAGCGATAAATGGTTATTACAACAATAAAAATCAAAATTTAGCGCACAATATCATTGACAACAATAAAATTACTGAGGCGGTTTTAAATGCAAAAACACTAAAGGAATTTGCGAATGCTTTGGAAAAACATGAAATCCATTTGAGTACTATTCTAAAAGTGAAAACGATTAAAGAAGCTGCTTTTCCTGATTTTGATGGCGTCATAAAAAGCCTTGGAGCCTGGGGAGGAGATTTTGTCATGGTAATTTCAAAAGAAAACCCAACGACATATTTTGCTTCAAAAGGATACGAAACCATTCTTACCTATAATGAAATGATATTGAATTAGACAGTAAAAACTATCTGTCTCTTCAAATTTTCAAAACATTCAAGAGCGTTAACAAAAAATACAACTCATAAAAAAACCCGAAACATTCATTAGAACGTTTCGGGTTTTATATTTAACCTTTATTTACTAAAAACTAGTAATTAAATTGTAATCTGTTATCTTCAATCTTAGCATTGCTTTTTAAAGCCGGTAAAATTCTACTTGCATCATTTGCGCTTTGAGCTTTTACTTTAGCAACATACTCAGCATGGTTTGTAAGAGCAGGTGCTTTTACAGTACTAATATTTTTTACCACATAAACTCCTGTATTTCCTTCAATTGGAGCAGAGATTTTATTTGGAGTTAATGCAAATGCATTACCAACAACTCTAGGCTCTTGTCCAACTCCACCAGATAAAACAGGATTCTCCATAGTAACATCAGCCGCTTGTTGAACTGCTACACCAGCGCTTTTAGCAATAGCTTCTATTGTAGCACCTGTCATTTTAGCTTTTAGCATTTCAGCTTTTTTCTTATTTTTCAAGATTGACTCAACATATGGTCTTGCTACTGTTACAGAAACTAAACCAGATTTGTTCTCACTTTTGTATTGAGCAATTACGTGTCCAATATTAGCGATCTCAAAACGTTTTACGTCTCCAACACTAGTTTCTTTATCATAAGCCCATCTCACGATGTTACGTTGGTTTCCTAGAGGACCAAATGCTTCATCCATAGCTTTTGCAGTTACAGGAGGAGCAACTTTTAAACCTAATTCTTTTGCTGTTGCATTGAAATCTTTCTTTGCAGCATCCATTTCAAATTTAGTTGCTAATGTAAATACTTTATCAGAAGTAGCTTCAGATGGCTCAATTTTCTGAGCAATTGTAGCTAAACGAATTCCGTCTTGTTTATCAGTAATTTTGATAATGTGAAATCCAAAAGGAGTTTCTACTAAACCAACTTTTCCTATTGGGTTATTGAATACAAAATCATTGAATGGTTTTACCATTTGGTTTGGACCAAAATATCCTAAATCACCACCTTGTTGTGCAGATGAATCATCAGAGCTTGTAAAAGCCAACATCATGAAACTATCCGGATTTGCCTGAACCTGAGCAAGAATTTCTTCTGCTTTAGCTTTAGCTTCTTCTTTTGTTCTTTTTTCTTTTTGGTTTGGAGTTTGAGATCCTTCATAACCAATTAAGATATGACTTGCTTTTGCATTAACACCTGCTTTAAATCCTAAAGATTTAGAAATAGCATAGTATCTTCCAAAAACGTATGGTCCGTATATTGCTCCGGCAGGTAAACTGAATAATTTATCAGCATCGATAGCAGGTAAAGCATTTTTAGGCACATAAGTTGAATCGTAAGGAACATCAGAGTTTGAGTTTACAAATTCAGCAATGTTAGTTGCATTTCTAAAACCTGGCAAAGTATCATTTTTACCTGTTTTTGCGTTGTACTCTACTCTTCCGTTTAATAAAGCAGTGATTTTTGCTTTAATTTCAGCTTCGTCTTCTTTTGAAGCTTTGTCTTCTACTAAAACATATTGAATTTCACGAGTTGCATCCGCTTTGAATTTCTTCTCGTTTTTCTTCATATAATCTACAATTTCTGAATCAGAAATTTTTACATCGCTATCTTTTATAGAAGAATATAATGCAGCAGCATAAGCAAAGTTTACTTTGTTAGCTTCCATTTCATATTTCAACTTTCCTTCACTAGCTGTAGTATAAAGACCTGCTTTTACTAATGTGCTGTAGATTTGGAATTTTGCATTTAATTCAGCATCTTTTTCTTTTTCAGAGATATATTGTGCTGCCTCAGGATTAGCTTTAAAGTATTCTTTAAATTTAGCTACATCAAAAGCTCCGGCTGCATTTAAAAACATTGGGTTTTTACCAATATTCGGATCTGATTTTAAAACTTCAAGTAAGTGTTTCTCACCAACTCTTAATCCTAATTTATCAAACTGAGATGATAATAATGCGATCGAAACCTCTTGATCCCAAACTCTGTTTGCAGCTTCAGTGGAAGTAATTCCTTGACCACTTTTTTCAGCATTACTAACTTTAACTCTAAAGTCTTCAAATGAAATATCTTTTCCGTCGATGCTTCCTACATCCTTTGCACTAGATCCTCCACCTTTAGAGGTAAAGATACCTTCTATTATAAATGCAAATAATGCAAGTGCAATAACACCTATCAATAAAGCCGAACGTTGTCTAATTTTTGCTAAAACTGCCATTTTTATTATCGTTAATTTTATATTCAGTTTGCGAAAATACAATTATCTAGTTAATAACAATACAACTAGGGTTTTATTTTACACAATTTTTTTCATTAATTTAAAAAATCACTCTTTTATCGTCAATTTCACCAATTCGATTTTCTTATTTGAAGCTTCCTCAATCACAAAATGATAGCTGTCTATCACTATTTCGTCACCTTTTTGAGGAATTTCCTTGGTAGAATTAACAATAAAACCGCCTAATGTTCCATAAGAATCTTCTTCAGGAATAGATAACTTATAAGTTTCGTTTAAGTACTCAACATCTAATCTGGCAGAAAATAAATACCTGCCTTCGCCTAATTCCTGTTCGATCAACTCTTCTTCATCTGAATCGTGCTCATCTTCAATCTCTCCAAAAAGCTCTTCAACTATATCTTCTATTGTAATGATCCCTGAGGTCCCTCCGTATTCATCTAAAACAACCGCTACGTTCTTTCTTTTCTTAATCAATAAATTCAGCGCATCTTTTATCAAAATAGTCTGAGGAACAAATTCAACAGTCATTAAAACTGATTTTATTGTTTTGGGCTTTTTAAACAGATCAAATGAATGCACATAACCCACAATATCATCTACTGAGTTTTGACTGACTATTATCTTAGAATAACCTGTTTCTATAAACAACTCCTTAAGCTCTGCAATACTGTCAAACAAATCAATATCGACTATCTCTGTACGAGGTGTCATTATATCGCGTGCTTTTACTCCTGAGAATTCTAAAGCATTTTGAAAAATCTGAATTTCGGAATCTACTTCATCATCATCTTCAACAGAATTCATTTGCTCTGTAATATAATTTCCCAGTTCTATTTTACTAAAATACAATTGAACCTGATCGCCCTCTGTCTTGAAAAATTTTTGCAATACAAAATCTGATATCCAGATAAAAAAAGTGGAAATGTAATAAAACAGCCTATAAAACAGATATGCCGGAATTGCAAAAAACTTAATTAATGAATTGGCATAGATCTGAAAAAAAACTTTAGGAAAAAACTCTGCTGTTATTAAAACGATAAAAGTCGAAAGTATGGTTTGAACCAATAAACTTGTTAAATCAGAGAAATGAAATCCTAAATTGACAATGCATTCCAGAATCAAATCTCCCATATAAAAACCATAAACAACCAATGCGACATTGTTACCAATAAGCATTGCAGCGATAAACTTCGAGGGATTTTCGGTAAGTTTCGTTAAGATTTGTGATAAAAAATTATCTTGTTTTTTTTCTATTTCAAGATAAATTTTATTCGAGGAAACAAAAGCTATTTCCATTCCTGAAAAAAATGCTGATAGTATTAAACATAGTATTATAATACCAATTTCCATTTTTTACTGTTTTTTGTTACGATCATCAAATTTCCTGGCAAATTTTCTCCTGAAGAAGAACATAAAAACTGCCATACCCGCAATTATAAAACTCAGGGTAGCACCATTATTACCTTCGTTTATTTTTATAACTCCGTCATAAATAAAGTAAACGGCAAATGCCAAGTAAACGTACTGTGTATATTTTAAATAATTCATAATTATATTTTTTCGTCTGATTCTATTTCGCCACTTACTCGTTGCGAATTAATCACTTTAAAATCTTTACTAAAATCTATTCCCTGACCGTAAGAAATTCCTTTTGCATCTGTAAGCTTAAACTTTCTTTCAGTATAAAACCATTCATTTTTCTGATCGAAAAACAATTGTTCCGTTTCGAGTATCTGCCCTGTTTCTGATGTAATTTTGACCTTTCCCTGTAAATCTATTATGCCGGTTGGCTTATACGAAACCGCATAATTTGACACTATAAAAGTACGCTTTTGTTTTTTATCGTATAATGTAACATCGATTCCTTTTGGAAACTCCGTAAAAGGGAAATCCAAATTGGAATAATCTAACATTTTTGGACTTTTAAGAACTCCTGTAATTAATCCGGAATCAGTGTATTTGATATTAACAGTATCTGCATCACTTCCGGGAACAAACTCTGAGAAATTAATTTTCTGAACTTCCTTAAAATTACTTTCGCATCCAAAAAACAGTGTCACAGTAAAAACTGTGACAACCGCTATAATATATCTCTTTGGTAAATTCATTTGCCAAATGTAGTAAATTGTACGAGCTTAAAAAAACGCAAAAGTGTATCTTTAGTTGAATTTACTTTTCACGAACCATCTGTCATTGAAAGAAAAACTCAAACTAAAGTTGAAATAGTTCTCCTGAATCAAATCTGCAGAAGTTGTTCCTCTTTTACCAAATTCCACACCAACGTTTACATTTGAGAAAGATCCGTTACCAAGAGGAATCCCGGCACCTAAACTCATTCCCACATCATTGATTGATTCGTTATTAACAACAAGACCCAGTTTCTCGTATTTTAATCCGGCTCTGTACGTGATCCTGCTTAAATGACTGGTAAATGAAGCGTAATTAGGGATATAATATCCACCAATTGCATATTTCTGATACTTTTCATAACGCACATTATCTGCTGCATTATAATAATTCGCAAGTTGTCCGTTACCTTGAAAAGCAAGTGTAGTACCTACTAACCATTTTCTTGCCTGTCCTATACCTGCACCAAATGTTATTTTGTTTGGCAGTTTTAAATTAGTTTCCTGTGCAGCTCCTTCATAAGGATCCGGATCACCATCTACCGTAATAAACCTTGTACTGTTTGAGTTTAATGTACTTGCAAAAGTATAGCTCAAACTCGTAAACAAACTTAATTTTTTATCAATTTTTGTTTGATACATAGTACCAATATTAAAACTAACCCCGGACAACTCAGAAGTATTTGTTTCCTGAGTACCGTTTTGAACTCCTGTAGCAAGCTCAACACTTGTAGTTGTAATTTTACCAAAATTATATTGTGCATCAGCTCCAATATTCCACTTAGGTGTAATTTTATATCCTAAACCTGCAAATACTTTATTAACTCCACCTTTTCCCTGAAGTTGTGAACTTGTTCCGTCTACTATCGCTGTCTGGTCATTTAGAATTTTATATCCAACTGAAGTTACAGGTACTAAACCAAACGCTGCTCCAAATTTTCCCATTGGGATTCCCAACGCTAAATAATCAAAAGTAGATCTTTGTGCTTTTGCAGATTCATCTGTAGTTTTTAAAGTAGATGAACCAAATGTTCCTCCAACTGTAAAAACAGTTTGTCTTAAACTGGCATAACTGGATGGATTTTCAATATTCAAATGGATACTATCCTGCTCTACCGAAACCCCTGCCATAGACCTATTTTCAAGAGTTCCTCTAAATCTGACATCTCCAATTCCGAAGAAAGAATAAGGAGAAGCTGTACCCTGTTGAGCAAATGAAACGAACGAGATAAGCAAACAAGCGCTTACTATAATTTTTTTAATCATTGTCGATTTTATATTGAAATGTTTGGTTCAAACTTTCTAAAAGGAAATTTGAATTGGCAAATATGGTATTTTTTAATCGTTTAGCCAAAAAAACTGCATCTCCTCCCGTTAAAATTATTATAAAATTTGAAAAGTTTGCTCGATATTCATCGATAAAACCGTCAATCTCATAGACGAACCCATTTACAACGCCGGAATGAATGGCTTGTGTTGTTGAGTTTCCTATATACAACTCAGGCGCCTCAAAAGCCAGCAAAGGCAGTTTAGCGGTGTAATTATGCAATGCTTCGTAACGTAATCGTAATCCCGGAGATATGGCTCCTCCCAAATAATTATCATTTTCGTCGATAAAATCGTAGGTAATGCAGGTTCCTACATCGATGACTAATCTGTTTTGTTTAGGAAACTGCAGTGTTGCTCCCGAAGCCAAAACCATTCTGTCGATCCCTAACGTTTTTGGGGTCGCATATTTATTTACAAAAGGATAAACATCTTCATTCGTTAAAAAATGAATTTTTAATTCGTTTTCGAACGTCAAAAAAGATTGCTTATCGATGTTTCCAACTGATGCAACAACCAAATCAGAGCAGTTTGGAAATTTTTCTAAAATTTTTTCAATTTTTTTTTCAAGCTCATTTTTCTCAAAAACAAAATTTTCAAGAACAGTATTTCCCTCAAAGACAGCTGCTTTAATTCGAGTATTTCCAACATCAACCGTTAAAATCATCTTTACTTTTTTATCAGTGCGAAGATACGAATTGATTTTTTTAAAAAAATGTTTTGGATAAATGAAAAATGATTCTATCTTTGCACCCGCAATCAGCACGGTGCCTTAGCTCAGATGGTAGAGCAATGGACTGAAAATCCATGTGTCCCTGGTTCGATCCCTGGAGGCACCACCGTTAAAACCCGAATAGAAATATTCGGGTTTTTTGTTTTTAATAGTTTTTCAACCGCCAAGAATCCGAAAATTGACCGTTTTTTTACCGCAAAGAGCGCAAAGATTTTTTATTTAGGACTACGTTTAAAAACGCAAAGTTCGCAAAGCTTTATGATAAAGCTTTGCGAACTTTGCGTTTTTTACTTTGCTATCTTTGCAGTTAATTTTTTTTTCTAAAATCCGGTTCCAAAAAAAACTATTGATGAAACACCGAAACTGCAGGGAAATAATATCCTGAATAATTTACGGATTCTGTTTTAGCTCCTGAGTCAGCATTGAACAGATAAAGATTATTGATTGCGAAATTCACACCAAAACCTTCATTTACTGTATTTACCACCAAAGTGTTTTTCTTTCGATCATATCCAATTCCTGCCCCATATAAGATATTTGAATTTGTTAATGTAATAAAAGGCGCACTAAGAGACTCTGGAGTACCACTGTACTTATACACTTGTTTACCACCGCTAAAACTACCATTTTTAGCAATAAAAATATCATTTTTAGCAGCCGTTATAGATCCCGGATGCCATGCTCCCCAACTTCCGTAAGCCTGAAAACCTAATGCAATTTCTTTTACTTCAAGCGTATTTGAGTCTATACTGATAAGATTTTTACCTCCTGCAGCCCAAACTTTTTTATCATCGGTAACAGCAAATCCTAAAACTATTCCCGGAATCGTTTTTTCGACTGTCAATGTTGAAGCATTAATAACAATAACACCTTTTGTAGCTGACAATGCAAAAATATAACCGTTTGCCTTAACAACATCTCCTACCTGACCTGTAACGCCTTCGATTTGCCCACTAACCTCCATCGTATTAAGATTAAGCTTAAATATCCCTTTACTGGCTGTTAACAAAGCTTGATTTTCATCAATACCTACTACCGCACGCCAGTCGTTTCCGCCTTTTGCAGGGATTCTTTTCTCTTCTTTTAGAGAATAAGCATCTGCTACTACTACCGGTCCGCCAACTTTAGAAACTAAAAATAGTTTTTTATTAATGATAGTTCCAAATTCTAATGTAGAGGATGCCGGTTTTAAATCTTTGTCCGGATTTACTTTTACAAAAACACTATCTTCTATGGCTTTTGTATCGTATCTATAAAACCCTACCGTTCCTGTTCCGTGACCAAACCATCCTTCGTTGATTACATAAAAACCATTCTCATATGCTCCGTATGCATGGATATCATAGGTAAGAGCTACTTTTCCACCTTCATTTTTGGCTGTCATTGTAATTTTAAAATCACCTCTGGTTTCCGGTTTAAAAACATAAGTAGAATCAGACCCTACAACACTTCCATTTACTGCCCATTCAAAGGACACATTTTTTCTATCTGCTAATTTCGAGTTTAACTGTAGTGTTTTTCCAATGGTCAAAGTATCTTTCAATTGCTGCTCGCCTTTTATTACAGGAGGCGCTGTAAAATCATCATCATTATTACACGAAACTGTAAGCATCATCAAAGAAGCAATTGCAATTAATTGCCTGGAAAAAAATTGGTTTTTCATTATTAAATATTTAAAATTTTAGTACTTAAATCTTTAAATCGAAATACAGCTTACTCTAACAAAAGTTCTATAAACAAACTTTTGTAAAAGCACAGCATATTATACAGCGAAAGGTTGTAATGATTTTTTTTGTGAAGAAAAAGAAAATATCGGAATGAAAAACCTCCAGAAGGAAATTGCTTTTGCGATGTTATATTTGCAGAAAAAAAATCTCATAAATTCCATTTTTGGCTTACGAGAATAGAATAACCAAACCATACCATGATCACGTAAAGTGAAAAAGTATTGTTCTTAATTCAAGCTTCAATCCCCGAAAGCTATTTATTACTATAAAAATGGCAGGTCTTCTGACTTGCTCCCTACCCCCAGCCTTCCCTTTCGAAATGAAAAGTGACGTATTAAAGGGTTTCGGTTAATGAGCTTACAGCTGCGGGACAGTTTTGGATTTACACCAAATTCCCTTTTAATGTCTATATTTCTTCAATATGACAACCATTTCCTGATTCAAAATTTGAGGTGCAAAACTAGTGTTTTCTTTCTTAAAAAAACAATAGATTCTTTACTTTAAAGGGTTTCAGCATTTCTTCAACATATAATTTATACGGAATTATCAGGCTGTGATTTACCGAATAAATGTTGAGTTAACAATTAAATAACTTTTGTTAAAAAAGTATCAAATAAATAAAAAAATATCTTTTATATTCGTAAAAAAATATTTTATAGTTTTATTTATTATCAAGTACACAAAGTCAACTTATGAGCAAAACTTCTACAAAAGGCATTTGGAAAGTAATTTCGGCCTCGTCAATGGGTACAATGATCGAATGGTATGATTTCTATATTTTTGGAAGTTTAGCCGTTGTAATTTCAACTAAATTCTTTCCAAGCGACAATCCCACCGCAGCATTTTTATCCACTTTAGCCACTTTTGCAGCAGGATTTGTGGTGCGTCCTTTTGGTGCATTATTCTTTGGAAGACTTGGAGATATCATTGGTCGTAAATACACTTTTATGGCTACTTTACTGCTAATGGGCGGTTCTACTTTTTTAATAGGCTGTATCCCGAGTTATGAAACGATTGGTTTTATGGCTCCGTTATTAGTTTTGATTTTACGTTTACTACAAGGACTTGCTCTTGGCGGAGAATATGGCGGTGCTGCCACTTATGTTGCTGAACATGCTCCTGTGGGACAGAAAGGATACTGGACTTCCTGGATTCAAACCACGGCAACGGTTGGTTTATTCATTTCTTTAATGGTGATCTTAGCGACAAAAAATGCACTTTCTCCTGAAGACTTTGATTCCTGGGGATGGCGCGTTCCGTTTTGGGTTTCTATTGTAATGGTAGGAGTTTCTTATTTAATCCGTAAAAACATGGATGAATCTCCTGTATTTGCCAAAGCTAAAAAAGAAGGTACTACGAGTAAAAATCCATTAAAGGAAAGTTTTGGAAACAGATATAATCTAAAATTTGTTTTGCTGGCATTATTTGGCGCTACAATGGGACAAGGTGTTGTATGGTATACCGGACAATTTTACGCCATGAGTTTTATGAAAACTGTAATGAATGTAGACTCATCACAGGTTGACACTTTACTTGGAATTGCATTATTAATGGGAACTCCGTTTTTTATCTTTTTTGGATGGCTGAGTGATAAAGTAGGACGAAAATACATCATGATGAGCGGAATGTTACTCGCCATTTTGTTTTACAGACCTATTTATAAAATGATGTATACGACCACAGATGTGAGTTATAAAACTGAAATCACAGATAAAAGAAATCAATCTATTGACACAAACAAAAATAATGACAAAATAACGTCAATCTCAAAAACCTATACTGACGGAACTTCGTATATCGAAAAGAAAACAGATTTTGCAGATAAAAAAGAGGCTCAAACTCATATATCGATCAATATAAATTCAAGCGATGAATGGACTTTAATTCTCTTGGTTTTTATCCAGGTTTTGTTTGTTACCATGGTCTATGGCCCAATTGCCGCATTTTTGGTCGAAATGTTTCCAACAAAAATCAGATACACATCAATGTCTCTGCCTTATCACGTTGGGAATGGTATTTTTGGAGGTTTACTGCCTGCCATTTCTACCTATTTCGTAACACATGCCAAGCAAGCCGGAAAACCGGATTTTTATCTTGACGGACTCTGGTATCCTATTATTATAGCATCTGTTTGCTTTGTAATTGGAATGATTTACATTGATAATAAAAACAAAACTAATCACCTTTAATACTATAATTATGAATACGATCAAACAAATTTTAGGTGTTTTATGGATTATTCTTGCAGCTGCAGCAGCTTACTTTTGTGTCTTTGAATTTGGCTTGCCCAAACTTCTTTCTGACCAACAGGACGATTTAGTATTTGGAATCATTATCCTTTTTATTCTTACTCCTTTAATTGTTCTGGGATTGGGAACTTTTGGTTATTTTGCCGTAATTGGGGAATACAACGATAAGAAGAAATAGAAAATAAATTACACGAGAAAAGGGCTGTCTACGTTATGTAGAACAGCCCTTTTGCATTACTAACCAAACCAAAATTTTTACTTTGTAAGTGTGTTTTTATTCATTACCAACTTCCATAAATATAGCTTCGATTAAAAAAAGGCTACCTACAGAGATAGCCCTTATTAATTTCAGGGAAGTTATCCTTGATTCGGAATCATTAAATAGCTTCCGTCTAAATCATTGAAATAAATAACATATTTAGATTTTTCTACTGGTATGTTTTCTCCATTACCGCCTCCTGAAAAAGCAGTATCTCCACCCCAGGCAACATCCCAACCATCATTTGCTCTAAACTTAAGTCCACCATCATTTAAGGCAGTCACGCCAAGGCTCCATGCGTGTTTATTAAAAGTAGAGTTTACCATAGGGGTAGAAGCATCCCAACCTTTTGGTGTACTGTCTCCAATAATTCCAACCGTTGCGTTCGTTTTTGCAGCAGCATCATTATAAGTTACTAATGTATACGTTAAAGCTTTTGTGTTAAATTGAAAAGTATAATATCCATCTGCCGGAATTGTAAATTCGCCTGCATTACTATTTATTTCAATAGCATCACTTCCGGCTTTCCCTAATTGAGTCGCCCAGCTTCCTTTTTCAGAAATCAACTTAAAATTACCTGCTTTAAAGAAACCTGTAAATTTATATAGATCTGCATTTTTTCCATCTCTATACATCGGTTGATGCTTCGTGTCAAGGTTGTTATCCCAACCACCTTCTACAGCAGCTCCTACTAAATACCAATCCGTAAAATCATATGCTACTCTTCCCGAGTAAGGTGTTACACTGATTGTGATAGCTTTAGACATCTGAGGAACTTCTCCTGAAATATCCGAAGAAACTTTTACGTCAAACTGAGATACTACATCTGTTGCTGCTCCTAAATCAATTGCTGCCTGATTTAAATCTTTAACCAGTACAGAAACTTCAGCAATATTACTCGTTGTTTCAAGGGTTATCGCTTTTGTAAAATCGCCACCTTTTTTATCAATTATCAACTTATATTTTAGCACTACAGGAGCAGAATATACTGCTTTTGACCATGTAAATTTGTCAGCTACATCTCCTGCATGATCTGCATCTAATACAAATTCTTTTCCTGTTACTGGCGCAGTTATTTCAGGCGCTGTAACAGCATCAACAATTGGCCTGTTATCTACAGCATCAGCATTACATGATACCGCCAATACACCAATAAATGCGATTAAAATTTTATATATATTTTTCATTTTACTATTTTATAAAGGTGTTAGTATCCTGGATTTTGCTTCAATGTTGGATTTGCCTGAATAGTTCTGGCAGGAATAGGCATTAAATCTCTGAATGATTCAGTCGACGTACCAGTCATAACCCCACCTTTCCATTGCCAGATTTTAGATCCTCCGGTAAATTTCCCAAAACGAATCAAATCTGTTCTTCTGTGGCATTCCCAAAATAATTCACGTCCTCTTTCTGCCAAAATAAAGTCAAGAGTCAAATCTCCATTAGTTATTGATCTAGCTTCAGCTCTTTTTCTAATTTGGTTAATATATCCTACAGCAGTACCTATATTACCTGTACTGGCTCCTCTTACCGTAGCTTCAGCATACATCAAATAAGCATCAGATAATCTGAACATTGGAAAATCAGTATCCGGAACATCTGGTCTTTGCGCTTTTGATCCGTCAGAGTTTACATTGATGAATTTTGTTACAGCATAACCATCTGTAAAAGTTGATACGTTATTAATATCTAAAGACTGACCATCTGTATAAAATGTCCCTCTTTTATCTCCGGTTGCAGTAGCATCAGGAAAAAGAGCCACAAACTCTTTACGAGCTCTGGTTCCCTGCCATCCACCATCCATACCCTGATCTGCAGAATCCATACTACCACCAATAGAAGCGTGAATGATAAAACTCATTCCTCCACCTACTGCTCTAATAGCATTACCATCACTAATGATTGGAAAAATAAATTCGCTTTGAGCTCCGTTTCTATTATTGTCTGCAGAGAATAAATAACGATATGGTACATCTGCAAATTTATATGTTGAATTAATAATTTCACCACATAAAGAAGCTACTTCGCTATTTTTTTCTACTCCTATGTATACCTTAGCATTTAAATAAATTTGTGCCAATAAAAATTTAGCAGCAACTTTATCTATTCTACCATATTCATTTGCTCCAGAAGCAGCTAAATCTTTATCCATATCTTTTAACTCCCCTTCAACAAAAGCAAAAACTTCTGCTCTTGTTTTTTGCACGGGATAAAATAATCCAACAGGATCAGCTTCAGTTGTAATAGGCACACCTCCAAACAAATCCATTAGATTATAGTAAGAGAATGCTCTTAAAAAACGAGCTTCTGCTCTAAAAGTCACAATTTGCGCTTTTAGATTATCATCCACTCCTCTGGCTTTCAATTTTTCCTCTGTAGTTTGTCTTAAAAACTCATTCGCAACACTAATTTCATAGAATGCTCTTGAGTATGTTCCTGCCAAAAATTCATTTGCAGGAGCCCAATTTTGTGTATTTAAAGTGGGTAAAGTACCATCAGCCCATCCAATAATTGCTTCATCAGTAGGAAGTTCCTGCACCACAAAAAGCAATCTTAAATAACTACTAAAGTCTCCTCCAAGTCCTGCAATATCCGGTTTACCATCTCCGTCATTACCTCCTACATATAAACCTGCGTATAATTTTGCTAATACTTGTTTGTATGAAGCCGGGTCCTCAAAAAAGGTCTCAGATAAAAATTCGTTTTTATCACGAGGCGTCACATCTAAGTCGCCAGTACACGAAGTAAGCGTCATATTTAATCCTAAAATCAATAGGAAAAAATAAGATATATGTTTAAATGATATTTTCATTTTATTTCTTTTTAAATTTATTTTTCAGTGCGCGATTAGAAACTTGCATTTACCCCAAACAAGTATGTTCTGGCTCTTGGGTAAACATTATTGTCTATTCCGTTGAATTTCTCAGGATCTAAACCACCATATTTTGTAAGTACAAAAACATTCTGAACACCGGCAGTAAATCTTAAACTAGCTGATTTTAATAACGTTTTATCAAAAGTATACCCAAGAGTAACATTATCTAACTTGATAAAAGAAGCATCTTTTATGTAATAATCAGATAAGTAACGAGATGTACCATTGTCTTCATACGTAAATCCAGTATTAAGATAATCAGAACCCACATTCGATAAATCTGTTTGTCTTCTTAAACCTGCGTCAGAATATCCAAGGTTAGAACTCACATTATCAAAAATATAATTTCCTAAACTCGCTCTCCAGTTCATTGTAAAATCAAACTTTTTATAGTTTAAAGTAGAAAATAATCCAAACGAGTAATCTGCTGCTGGTTTATGAAATCTGTAACGATCTCCATCATCAATTTTACCATCTCCGTTTCTGTCTACATAAGCGCCGGCAATTGGTTTTTTATTAGCATCGTATAATTGCTCGTATACTAAAAATGATTCTGGTGAGTATCCTACAGAATTAACCTGAATTTTATTTCCACCACCTCCGGCAATATTATCTCCGGTTAAGTATCCGTCAAAACCTGGAACAGTAACTCCTAAATCTGTAATTTTTCGATCAATATAGGTAGCATTAAAAGCAACATTCCAGTTCAATTTATCCCCTTTAATGATGTCTGACTGAATATTAAACTCAAACCCTTTAGTTCTTACACTACCAACATTATAAGTTCCAGTATTTCTAATATTTGCTCCATCCGGAACCACAACATCTGCTAATAAATCAGTTGATTTTTTATCAAAATAATTTACTGTACCCGTAATTCTGTCATTCAGGAATCCAAAATCAACCCCAAGGTTCATCTCTCCTAATTCTTCCCACTTGATATTTTCATTATATCCTTCAGGTCTTGCTGTTTTATAAATGGTATTCCCAAAAATATACTGAGAATTAATAGTACCAAGTGTAACTCTTCTCAAATAATCGTACTGAGCTAAAATATCCTGTTGTCCGGTTGTACCATAACCTACCCTTAATTTTAAACTAGAAAGTGTATTATTATCTTTTAAGAAAGATTCTTCGGCAATATTCCATGCAAAAGCTGCTCCCCCAAAATTACCCCATCTGTTTTCTTTAGAAAAACGTGAAGTTCCGTCTCTTCTGTAGTTCAGTGTCAAAAGGTAACGGCTGTCATAGTTTAATGTCAAACGACCAAAAAAAGATTGCAAATTAACGTCCGGATCAATTGTTGTTAATTCATTACGAGTTGGCTGTGTAGTCTCTCCTGATTCGTATTTTTGTTTTTGAAACATCTGATAGTTATATCCTGCAGTTGCATCAATCTTAAATTTACCTAAGTCTTTCGTATAATTAAAATAGGTGTTTAAGTTCTTATTTTGAAGATCATTAGTGTAACTATTGTAGTTTCCTAAATTTACCCAATTTCCCGAACTAAAAGCATTTGGCTGATATCCTAAAGGACTTTGTGTACTTTGTCTGTTATATCCGCTGCTATCAAACCTGTCAATACCGGCTTCAGCGATGATTCTTAAGTCTTCGAAGAAATGAAACTTATAATCTACTCTAATATTACCCCATTTTCTGGTAGAAGTTGATCTTTTGTCTTCCTCATTTAATCTGGCAACCGGGTTTCTTGAAGGCAATAAAGGTAAATTTCCGTTAGGTTCTAACCATTCAAAATACCCTCCGTAACGAGATCCTGACTGATAAACAGATTGTGTAGGATCAAATCCTATAGCTCCGCCAATAACAGCTCCTTCATCCTGAAATTGATTTTTATTAAACGATATATTTCCGCTAATATCAATTTTCAGGTGATTATCAAATAATACCGGATTTAACGATATCGATGTCGTAGTTCTTTCAAAAGAAGTGTTTCTTAAGATTCCAGGATTATCAACATTACCAACAGATAAACGCACCGGTAATTTATTAAATAATGAACCACTTACAGAGATATTATTGTTCGTTGTCAGGGCTGTATGAAAAATTTCATCCTGCCAGTTTGTATTTGCAGTCCCCATTAATGCTTGTTGAGCAGGAGTACCTTTAGTATTTACTAAATTACGAAATTGGTCAGCACTTAACACATCAACCGTATTAGCCACTGTATTAATACCAACTTGTGAGCTAAAATTAACTTTTACACCGCCTTTACTTCCTTTTTTAGTCGTAATTACAATTACACCATTTGCTGCTCTGGATCCGTAGATCGCTGCTGCAGAAGCATCTTTAAGCACTGTAAAAGATTCAATATCATTAGGGTCAATTGTAGACAAAATACTAGTTGATCCACTTGGTACTGCATTACTTAACGGAAGTCCGTCTAATACAATCAAAGGTTCATTAGAAGCTGTTAATGAAGATCCTCCACGTATTCTAATATCAGCTTTTGCTCCCGGAGCACCTCCTCCAACAACATTTACACCAGCGATACGACCGCTGATTAAACTTTCCGGAGTAACGTTGATTCCTTTGTTAAATTCTTTTGCAGAAATTTGGGATACAGAACCTGTAGCATCTTTTTTCTTAACAGTACCGTAACCTACCTGTACCACAACTTCTTGAAGCTGATTGGTATCTTCCTCTAAAGAAACTGATAAAGTTTTTTGACCATTAAAAACTATCGTTGACGTTTTATACCCAATAAATGAAACCAAAATTTTGTCTCCATTTTTTACATTAGATAACTGAAATTTACCGTCAAAATCTGTTGATGCTCCGCCTGGGGCACCCTGTACATTTACATTTACTCCCGGGATTGGTTGCCCCGTTGCCAGATCGGCAACTGTTCCGGTTACAGTACTTTGAGCGAGTACAGTAAATGGTAACAGTAGGAATAAAAATAACAACTTATTGTAAATTGTTTTCATACTTTTTGTTTAAATTAGTTTGAGTTTGTGATTGTTATTTAAGTTTTTAATTTTACTTCGAATTTCAAAATTAGGAATTTATTAACATGACCAACCAGTTACAATTTATATTACATTACGAAAACGTGATAGTGTTGAAAACTTTCTATATTTTGTAATCTTTTCAGTCAAAAAATATCAATTTAGAAAATAAAAGATACCTTTATTAATAATTAGATTTTTTTCAACAATTACTATGAGACGCAAAATAACCCTAAAACAGATTGCAAAGGAACTTGACGTATCTATTTCAACTGTCTCAAAATCACTAAGGAACAGTTTAGAAATAGGCGAAGAAACACGTTTAAAAGTGCAGGCTTTCGCAAAGTTTTACAACTATAAACCAAACAACATTGCCCTTAGTCTAAAAAACCGAAAAACCAAAAGTATTGGGATTATCATTCCGGAAATTGTACATTATTTTTTCTCTACTGTAATCAACGGAATCGAACAGGTTGCGAACGAAAATGGCTATAGTGTTGTCATTTGTTTGTCTGATGATTCTTTTGATAAAGAAGTCCTGAATATGGAAATGCTGGCGAACGGAAGTATCGATGGTTTTATCATGTCTCTCTCTAAGGAAACGCAATACAAAGGTGATTTTCACCACATTACCGAAGTAATCAATCAGGGAATGCCGGTGGTAATGTTTGACCGTGTAACTAACGATATTTTATGTGATAAAGTAATTATTGACGATAAAGCTGCTGCTTATGAAGCTGTACAGAGTTTAATTGATAGTGGCCGAAAAAAAATAGCTCTTGTAACTACTGTTGATTATGTAAGTGTTGGAAAATTAAGAACCGATGGTTACGAAAAAGCCCTTCTGGATAACGGATTACCGTTTAACGAAGATTTAATTATAAAAATTGAAGATGTAGATACTTGCGAAATAACCATCAGCCAACTTTTGCACGACAGAGCTTTTGATGCTGTTTTTGCTGTTAATGAACTTTTTGCCGTAACCATTATCAAAACAGCGAACAAAATGGGACTTAAAGTTCCTGAAGATCTGGCTGTAATTGCTTTTACTGACGGAATTATCTCTAAATATTCTACTCCAAGTATTACAACTGTAAGCCAAAGTGGTGAAAAAATGGGCAATAAAGCAGCTAAAATGCTCATCGAAAGACTCGAAGCTGACCACGATGACGATGATGAGGAAAACGAAAATTATACTACTGAGGTTATTGAAACCCACTTAATAGAAAGAGAATCTACTGACTAATTTTCTTAAAATCAACACATTCTAAAACCATAAATATTATTTATGGTTTTTTTATGATTTGAATTAAAAAAATAATTAATACTTTTACACCTGCTCAAAGCTTTTACTTTTACTTCGAACCATAAGTAAGTTTTGATAAGCAAAGCGCTTATCGTCTAATTAATTCTTTAATTACGATAATGGAAAAGCGTAAATTAAGTTTCTGGGAAATTTGGAACATGAGTTTTGGTTTCTTGGGAATACAAATGGGATTTGCACTTCAGAATGCAAATGCCAGCAGAATTCTTCAAATTTTTGGTGCCGACGTACATGAATTATCATGGTTCTGGATTATTGCTCCTCTTATGGGATTAATAGTGCAGCCTGTTATTGGTCATTACAGCGACAAAACCTGGGGAAGATTCGGCAGACGAAAACCATTTTTTCTTGTTGGTGCAATCTTAGCTTCCGTTGGATTAATTTTAATGCCGCAAGCTAATATTTTCATTTCAGTATTACCTGCATTATGGGTTGGAGCCGGAATGCTGATGATTATGGATGCTTCTTTCAACATTGCCATGGAGCCTTTTCGTGCTTTGGTTGGTGATAATTTAAGAACAGATCAGCGTACAGCGGGTTTCAGTATTCAAACTTCATTAATTGGTTTTGGAGCCGTAATTGGTTCTGCTTTACCGTATGTTTTAACCAAGTATTTTCATGTTTCAAACAGCACTGTTCCGGGAAGTGTACCTTTGAACTTAACGCTTTCTTTTATTATTGGAGCGGCAGTTTTAATAGGTTCTATTCTGGTAACACTTTTTACAACAAAAGAATACTCTCCCGAAGAATTAGCCAATTTTGAAGATCCTCAAAGTGAAAAAGACGCTCCTTCTGAAGAAAAATCAAAACTTACTGACATTTTTACGGACTTTGCAAAAATGCCAACAACAATGCGTCAGCTAAGTTGGGTACAATTTTTCTCCTGGTTCGGATTATTCGGTATGTGGGTTTTTACAACTCCGGCTATTGCACATCACATTTACGGACTGCCATTAAGCGATACTTCAAGCCAGCAATATCAGGATGCCGGGGATTGGGTTGGAATTCTATTTGGAGTTTACAATTTAGTTTCTGCTATAATCGCATTGTTTTTCCTGCCTTACATCGCTAAAAAAATCGGACGAAAATCAACTCACGCAGTTTCATTAATCATTGGAGGAATCGGATTAATCTCGATTTATTTCATGCCAAATGAAAACTGGGTTGTATTACCAATGATTTTAATTGGAGTTGCCTGGGCAAGTATTCTGGCAATGCCTTATGCAATTCTTGCCGGATCAATTGCGCCTAAGAAAATGGGAGTTTACATGGGAATTTTCAACTTCTTTGTTGTTATTCCGCAAATTATAAATGCCCTTATTGGAGGTCCAATTGTAAAATACCTTTACAACGGCGACGCAATTTACGCCTTAATCACAAGCGGAGTCAGCTTTTTAATCGCGGCTCTTTTAGTCTACAAAGTAAAAGATGTAGACGACACTATTCAAAAATCATAAATAAGAATCCCCCTTATAATGAACAAAAAAGCATTCATATTCGACCTTGATGGCGTAATCGTTGATACCGCCAAATATCATTTTTTAGCCTGGCAGAAAATCGCTCAGGCATTAAATATAAATTTTACACACGAAAATAACGAACTACTTAAAGGTGTAAGTCGTGTACGTTCGTTGGACATCATTCTTGAATTAGGAAATGTTCAGGCTTCTCAGGAAGACAAAGACCAATGGCTAATTCAGAAAAATGAAGATTACCTATCTTATTTAGTTGACATGGATGAAAGTGAGATTCTTCCGGGAGTTTCTAAAACGTTGCAACTATTAAAAGAAAAAAATCAGGGAATTGCTTTGGGATCTGCGAGTAAAAATGCCAGACCAATCCTTGAGAAAACCGGAATCGTTTCGTATTTCGATGTTATTGTTGACGGAAACGACGTTACCAATGCCAAACCAGATCCGGAAGTTTTCCTGAAAGCGGCTCAATTATTAAACATTGATCCAAAAAATTCAATTGTATTCGAAGATTCTGTCGCAGGAATTCAGGCAGCAAACATTGGCGGAATGGTGAGTGTGGGAATTGGAGAGGAAACAATTTTACATGAAGCCGATTACATTTTTAAAGATTTCACTTTAATAGACGAAAGCTTTATCGACAAGTTAATTAATTAGAAAATGTGACAATTAGAAAATGAGATAATTCCCTAATCCTGAATTATCTAATTGACTAATTCTCTATTCCCTAATTTAAAATGTGCAAATCAGATCATTAGAAAATAAATGATTATCAAATTGAAACAAATGAATAAATCATTACAAATCATCAATCAAAACAGTAAAACAATCAGCAATTAAAGATCAAATTAGAAACGTCAATCAAATAATTATCTAATTGACACATTTTCTAATTCTCTAATCGCCCAACTATCTAATTAAAGAAAAAAATGAATCAAGATTATATAAAACCAGACAACTGGTCCATCATTGAAGAAGGATTTGATGCCAGCAGCGTAAAGTCGTCTGAAAGTCTTTTTAGTATCGGGAACGGTGCTATGGGACAACGCGCCAATTTTGAAGAAACATATTCTGGCGAAACTTTTCAGGGAAGTTATATTGCCGGAATTTATTATCCGGATAAAACCAAAGTGGGATGGTGGAAAAACGGATATCCAAAATATTTTGCAAAAGTATTAAACGCTCCAAACTGGATTGGAATCGACGTTGAAATCAATGAAGAAAATCTTGATTTAAATACGTGTACTGAAGTTAGAAACTTCCGCAGAGAGTTGAACATGAAAGAAGGATGGTACAATCGTTCTTTTGAAGCAACGCTAAAAAACGGAACTGAAATTGCCGTAAACATTCGTCGTTTTCTTTCTTTGGATCTGGATGAAGTGGGAATTATCAAATATGAAATTACACCTTTAAACAAAGATGCAAAAATTGTTTACAGACCTTATGTTGATGCCGGAGTTACCAATGAAGATGCCAACTGGGAAGAAAAATTCTGGGAACCTCTTGAAGTAAAAAAAGGAACAAACGAAGCTTTTGTTACTGCACAGACTTTTAAAACGCATTTTAAAGTAACTACTTTTATGCACAATACGATTCTGGCAAATGGCGAAAATGTAAATATTTCTCCTTCTACAATCGATTCAACAGCTGATAAAGTTCAGTTTACTTACGGCACTATTATCGCAAAAGGGCAAACCTCATCTATCCAGAAAATTGGTGGATATACGGTTTCTCTAAACCACGATAATACTTTGGCTGCAGCCGAAAAATGCATTAAAACGGCCCTTAATTTAGGATACAATACTTTACTTCAAAACCAAATTGATGCTTGGGCTAAAATTTGGGAAATGTCAGACATTACAATTGATGGAGATGTAAAAGCACAACAGGGAATTCGCTTTAATATTTTTCAATTGAACCAAACCTATTTAGGAAAAGATTCACGTTTGAACATCGGGCCAAAAGGTTTCACCGGAGAAAAATACGGCGGATCTACTTATTGGGATACTGAGGCATATTGTATTCCTTTTTACATGGCAACCAAAGATCAGCAAGTTGCGAGAAACTTATTGACTTATCGTTTTAATCAATTGGATAAAGCGATCGAAAATGCCCAAAACAATTTAGGTTTCAAAGACGGAGCAGCATTGTACCCAATGGTTACGATGAATGGTGAAGAATGCCATAACGAATGGGAAATCACCCATGAAGAAATTCACAGAAATGGTGCGATTGCTTTTGCTATTTTCAACTACAATCGTTTCACCGGAGATTACTCTTATATTCCTGAAAAAGGACTGGAAGTTTTAATTGGTATTGCGCGTTTCTGGCACCAAAGAGCTTCTTTCTCTAAAGACAAAAATCAATATGTTATTCTTGGAGTTACAGGTCCTAATGAATACGAGAATAATATCAATAATAATTTCTACACCAATTATATTGCAAAATGGTGTATTGATTATACTGAAGAACAAATTAAAAAAGTAGCGGCAGAATATCCTGCAGATCACAAACGTATCTTAGAAAAAGTAAATCTTGCAGCAGCTGAAATTCAGGCATGGAAAAAAGTAGCTGACAATATGTACTTCCCAAAATCAGAAGAATTGGGGGTTTATTTACAACAAGATGGTTTCTTAGACAAAGATTTAGTTCCGGTAAAAGATTTAGATAAATCTCAACGCCCGATCAACCAGAAATGGTCTTGGGATCGTGTTTTACGTTCGCCTTACATCAAACAAGCCGATGTCTTACAGTGTTTTTATTTCTTCGAAGATCATTTTTCTAAAGAAGAATTGAAACGCAATTTCGAATTCTATGAATCCTTTACGGTTCATGAAAGTTCACTTTCGCCTTGCGTACACTCTATTCAGGCAGCACATTTAGACAAAATGGATATGGCTTACACCTTTTATTTAAGAACTTCTCGTCTTGATCTTGATGATTACAACAAAGAAGTTGAAGAAGGTTGTCATATTACCTCAATGGCAGGAACATGGATGAGTATTGTTGAAGGTTTTGGCGGAATGAGAGTTAAAAATGATCAATTGCATTTTTCTCCAAAAATTCCGAAAGAATGGAAAGGTTACTCTTTTAAAATAAACTTTAGAAATCAAATTCTAAAAGTATCTGTAAATCACGATGAAACTACTTTTACGGTAGATGGTGATCAGGATTTAACAATTGTAGTGAACGGAAATCCGGTAATTGCAAGTAAATTTGTACAAATTAATTAAATTACAATACTCTAAAAACTAAAAAACATGAAAAACTTATTTTTCGCAAGTTTAATCTTGTTTGCTTTTAGCTCGATTGCTGAAGCACAACAATTAAAATCACCCGAAGGCAAGTTCGTAATGGAATTTTCGCTTCAAAACGACGGAACTCCAACTTATAATCTGAAATATAAAAATAAAGAGGTTATCAAAACCAGTAAATTAGGTCTTGAACTTAAAGATGATAAAAAATCTTTATTGAATGACTTTACGGTTGTCGATACTAAAACTTCGACTTTTGATGAAACCTGGAAACCGGTTTGGGGAGAAGTAGATAAAATTAGAAATCATTATAATGAATTGGCAGTTACTCTTAATCAAAAAGGAACTGAAAGACAAATCATAATTCGTTTCCGTTTATTTGATGACGGACTAGGATTTAGATATGAATTTCCAACTCAAAAAAACCTTACCTATTTCGTAATCAAAGAAGAGAGATCTCAATTTGCAATGGCGGGCGACCACACAGCATTTTGGATTCCGGGAGATTATGACACTCAGGAATACGATTATACAAAATCTAAATTATCTGAAATCAGAGGTTTATCTGAAAAAGCATATACAGCTAATGTTTCGCAAAAAAACTTTTCTCCAACAGGAGTTCAGACTGCACTTATGATGAAAACAAACGATGGTTTGTACATCAACTTGCACGAAGCAGCTTTGATCAATTACTCTTGTATGCACCTAAATCTTGATGACAAAAACATGATTTTCGAATCTTGGTTAACACCGGATGCAAAAGGAGATAAAGGTTATATGCAAGCACCAAGTCACTCGCCTTGGAGAACTATTATGGTGAGCGATGATGCAAGAGAAATCTTAGCTTCTAAAATGACTTATAACTTAAACGATCCATCGAAAATCGATAATACGTCTTGGATTAAACCAGTAAAATACATTGGTGTTTGGTGGGAAATGATTACAGGAAAAAGCTCTTGGTCATACACAAACGATTTCCCAACGGTACAATTGGGTGTTTCTGATTACGCAAAAGCAAAACCAAGCGGAACTCACGGAGCAAATAATGCTAACGTAAAAAAATACATTGATTTTGCTGCTGCAAATGGTTTCGACGCTGTTTTAGTTGAAGGTTGGAACGAAGGTTGGGAAGACTGGTTTGGTCATTCAAAAGATTATGTTTTTGATTTCGTAACTCCTTATCCTGATTTTGATGTAAAAGGTTTACACGAATATGCTAAATCAAAAGGTGTAAAAATCATGATGCACCATGAAACTTCAGGTTCTGTTCGTAATTACGAGCGTCACATGGACAAAGCTTACCAATTCATGAAAGACAACGGATACGATGCTGTAAAAAGCGGATATGTTGGTGATATTTTGCCTCGCGGTGAAAACCATTACGATCAATGGATTGTAAACCACTATCAATATGCAATCGAAAAAGCAGCTGATTATAAAATTATGGTGAATGCTCACGAAGCAGTTCGTCCAACAGGAATTGCAAGAACATATCCTAACCTAATTGGAAATGAATCTGCAAGAGGAACAGAATACCAGGCTTTTGGAGGTTCTAAACCAAATCACGTAACGGTTTTACCTTTTACACGTTTAATTGGAGGTCCAATGGATTACACACCTGGAATCTTCGAAATGGATATCAGCAAAATGAATCCTGATAACAAATCGCATGTAAACAGTACCATTGCAAATCAATTGGCATTATACGTTACCATGTACAGCCCATTGCAAATGGCAGCTGATACTCCTGAGAACTACAACCGTTTCCCGGATGCTTTCCAATTCATTAAAGATGTGGCTATCGATTGGTCTGAAAGTAAATATATCGAAGCTGAACCTGGAGATTATGTTACTGTTGCACGTAAAGCAAAAGGAACAAACAATTGGTTCGTAGGAAATGTAAACGGAGAAACTCCACGTACATCAAATATTGATTTCAGTTTCCTTGAAAAAGGTAAAAAATATACGGCAACAATTTATGCTGATGCAAAAGATGCGCATTACAAAACAAATCCGCAGGCTTATACCATCAAGAAAATTGCTGTAACAAACAAATCAAAATTATCGCAGTTGTCTGCTCCGGGCGGAGGTTATGCTATTAGCATAATCGAAACCAAATAATTTTTTCAAAGACAAGTGATTTTCCCCAAGATTACTTGTCTTTTTTTTAAGATTTAAATAATACCTGACAGGTCTTGGAGACCTGTTAGGAAACCTCACAATATCCTAACAGATTTTTCAAACCTGTTAGGTATTTAATACACATTAGATTATGAAGATCCAAAAAACAAGAATTCAAACAACCCATTTCCTCTATAAAATAATCTTAATGGTCTTGTTATTTTCTGCTTCCGCGAAAGCGCAAATCCAGAAAACAGAACCACCATTTTGGTACGCAGGAATGCAAAATCCGGAACTACAAATTATGTTCTACGGAAAAAACATTGCACAATACGAAACTACGGTTTCGAACAATGTGGTGATTAAAAATGTAGAAAAAACAGAAAATCCAAACTATCTGTTCGTTACAATAGATACGCAAAACCTAAAAGCATCTGAATTGCTTTTCTCTTTCAAAACCAAAAACAAAGTTGCTTTTACTCAAAAATATTCGCTTAAAGAAAGAAGAGCAAATTCAGCAAACAGAAAAAGTTACGATGCATCAGATATGATGTACCTGATCATGCCGGATCGTTTTGCTAACGGAAATCCTAAAAATGACAGCAATGCAGCTTTAACAGAAAAAGGAAATCGTCAGGACCCAAGCGGTCGTCACGGTGGAGATATCGAAGGAATTATCAAAAACTTAGATTATATTTCTTCATTGGGTGCAACCACAATTTGGAACACGCCTTTATTAGAAGACAATGACAAACAACATTCGTATCATACTTACGGCCAATCTGATGTTTACAAAATAGATCCTCGTTACGGAACCAATGAAGACTACGTGCGTCTTGCTGCCGAAATGCATAAAAAAGACATGAAACTGGTTATGGATTATGTGACCAACCACTGGGGAATCACACACTGGATGATCAAAGACATGCCAACAAAAACATGGTTTAATCAGTTTGAAACCTTTACACAAACACATCACCGTCGTGAAGTAATTACAGATATTCATGCTTCAAAAATAGATCAGGAAATTTGTATCGATGGATGGTTTGTTCCTTCTATGCCGGATCTTAACTTAAGAAATCCTCTAGTAGCAAAATACTTAACTCAAAATGCCATCTGGTGGATTGAATATGCAGATCTTGATGGATTCAGGGTAGATACTTATAATTATTCTGATCCTGCTGCAATGGCAAATTGGGCAAAAGCAATTACTAATGAATATCCAAACTTCAATATTGTTGGAGAAATCTGGATGCACAATCAGGCGAATTTAGCCTATTGGCAAAAAGACAGTAAAATTGGTGCAATCGAAAACTATAATTCGAATTTACCAAGTGTAATGGATTTTACGCTTCAAAGTCAGGTTACCTCTGCTTTCAACGAAGACGAACCAAGCTGGGACAATGGACTGATTAAATTCTACAATAATTTTGCAATGGATTATTTGTATCCAAACACGAATAATATTTTGGTTTTTGCCGAAAATCACGACACAGATCGTATGAATGATAAGTTTAAATACGATTTTCCAAAATACAAACTGGCAATGACTTTATTGGCAACCGTTCGTGGAATCCCACAATTGTATTATGGTTCAGAAATTGGAATGGGCGGAGACAAAAGCAAAGGCGACGCTGATATAAGACAAGATTTTCCTGGCGGATGGGCTGGCGATAAAAACAACGCTCTAACTGCAGCAGGAAGAACTCCGGAACAAGCTAAATACTTCGATTTTACATCAAAATTATTCAACTGGAGAAAATCGAATGAAGCAGTTCATTTTGGAAAAATGACACATTACATTCCGGAAAACAACACTTATGTTTATTTCAGATATACCGATGCTAAAACGGTAATGGTGGTTTTTAATAACAATGCTACAGCACAAACCATCAAAACAAATCGTTTTAAAGAAAACATCAAAAACTTTAAATCAGGAAAAGATATCCTAACCGGTAAAACATTCGATCTGGCTTCTGAAATTACTTTAGAGCCAAAATCGGCAATTGTTTTAGAATTGGAATAATTTTTTTATAAAACACATAGAAACATAGCTTTTCTTAGTGCAGTAAAAGGCGTTTCACTTGCATTAACAAACATAGCTATGTGTAAATGACTAGTCATTTATTTTTAATCTTTTTATAAGGAATAAAATCTATGTCTCTATGTGTTTGAAATTTAAGACAAAGTTTCCGCTACGAATTCACGAATTTTATTAAACAATAATTCGTAAATACGTGGCGGATTTTTTTTATGCCATAGGTATGTGTAAATGATTTATCATTTATTTTCACCTCTTCAAAAGGAATAAAATCTATGTCTCTATGTGTTTAAAATTTAAGACAAAGTTTCCGCTACGAATTCACGAATTATATTTAATCTCTTATGAAGAATAGAAATTCGTGAATTCCTAGCGGATTTTTTTTTATAAATCTCTGTTAAATTTAAAATAAACAAGGAACTCCATTTTCCTTTATTTATCTTTAATATTCTTTATTTAGAAATACACTATTGTGCGTCTCTACAATAATGTTCAAAATCAATTTCAATGAATAACGACAATACTTCAAAAACACCTTTCGTTTGGGAAGGAGCAACTATTTATTTTTTACTTACCGATCGCTTTTATAACGGAGATACTTCTAACGATTTAAACTTCAACCGAACCCAAACTCCGGGAAAATTACGTGGCTTTGAAGGCGGAGATATCATCGGAATTATTAAAAAAATTGACGAAGGTTATTTCGATAAATTAGGCATAAATGTCATCTGGCTTACACCGATTGTAGAACAAATTCACGGTGGTGTCGACGAAGGAACCGGACTTAGTTATGGTTATCATGGCTATTGGGCAAGAGACTGGACAGCATTAGATCCAAATTTTGGGACCAGAGAAGATTTAGCTAATCTGGTCAAAAAAGCGCATGCAAAAGGTATCAGAATTATGCTTGACGGCGTTATCAATCATACCGGTCCCGTAACTCCTGAAGATCCTATCTGGCCAGAAGACTGGGTAAGAACAGGAGTCGTTTGTGACTATAAATCATTCGCAAATACTACAATGTGCACTTTGGTAGATAATCTGCCGGATGTACGAACCGAAAGCACTCAGAATGTGGAATTGCCAACTTTTCTACTCGAAAAATGGAAAAACGAAGGTCGTTATGATAAAGAAATTGCTTCATTAGAGGAGTTTTTCAAAAGGACCAATTATCCCAGAAGTCCAAAATATTACATCATAAAATGGTTAACCGATTATATTCTCGAATTCGGGATTGACGGTTACAGGGCAGATACTGTAAAACATACAGAAGAAATTGTCTGGATCGATTTTAGAAAACAATGTGACTATGCTTTTGAAACCTGGAAAAAAAACCATCCCTCAGAAATATTAGACCAAAACCCTTTCTATACCATTGCCGAAGTATACGGTTATGAGATAAGCAATGGACAGGACTATGATTTTGGAGATCGAAAAGTAAATTATTTCCAACATGGTTTTAATTGTATGATCAATTTTGAATTTAAACGAGATACACAAAACGATTATGAAGTTATATTCTCTAAATATTCTGAGAAACTTCATAATGAATTAAAAGGTTACAGTGTTCTTAATTACGTATCCTCGCACGATGATCCTGATCCTTTTGATGCACATCGCAACCGAACATATGAATCAGGAACTAAATTATTGCTTTCTCCCGGAATCTCTCAGGTATATTATGGTGATGAATCAGGTCGTTCCCTAGTTATCGAAGGTACAGAAGGCGATGCTACGTTACGATCTTTAATGAATTGGGAAGATATTCAGTCGAACGAAGAAACACAAAAAATACTTTGGCATTGGCAAAAACTTGGGCAATTTCGTAGAAATCATCCAGCAATTGGCGCAGGAATACATAATATGATTTCGGCAAAACCGTATATATTTTCTAGAAGCTATACTAATGGTAATTATACGGACCAAGTTGTAATAGGTTTAGATTTAGGAATTGGTGTTAAAGAACTTCCTGTTGATTCTATTTTTAAGGATGGAACCAAACTAAAAGATTCTTTTTCAGGACAAGAAATAGAAGTTCAGGACGGAAAAGCTTTTGTACATTCTGAATTTGGACTTGTTTTATTGGAACTCAGATAATATAAAGCAGTTACAAAGTCCCAAAATTGTTTCACGCAGATTTTAAAAGATTTAAGCAGATTTAAATTATAAAGATTATCAGCTCGGATTTGCTAAAATCATTTTAAAATCTGCGTGAAACAAAATCATTTTTAATCCTATAATCTGTGGCTAACTTTTTATCCAATCCTTAACGCACTTTGCGTAAAACTTTGCGACCTTTGCGGTTAAACTCTCCATACATGCTAAAAATAGCGCATCGCGGTGCAAAAGGATACGAACCTGAGAATACGCTAAAGTCTTTTCAAAAAGCATTAGACTTAAATGCTGACGGAATCGAACTAGATGTTCACCTTAGTTCTGATGGACATATTATAGTCATTCACGACGAAACAATCGACAGAACGACCAACGGCAAAGGTTTTGTAAATGCTTTTTCTTTAGCTGAATTAAAGACGTTTTTGATTGATGGCAAATATCAAATACCAACTTTAAAAGAAGTTTTTGATTTGGTAGACAAAAAATGCCTCATTAATATCGAACTAAAAGGTTTAGGAACTGCGGGTAAAGTTGTTGCATTAATTGAAGAATATATTGCAGAGAAAAACTGGAATTATAAAGATTTCATCGTTTCAAGTTTCGAGTGGGATTTACTGCAAGAAACATCAAATCTAAATTCAAATATTCTCATTGGAGTTTTAACAGAAGAAGATCTGGACAAAGCTCTGGCTTTCGCCGAATTGATAAAAGCATTCGCCATTAATCCCGATTTTCAGTTATTGAGTTCTGAAAAAGTAAAACTGATACAAGAAAAAGGGTTTCTCGTTTTCCCCTGGACAGTAGACGACGAAAAGGACATTAAAAAAATAAAAAGTTACAACGTAGACGGAATTATCAGTGATTTTCCGGATAAACTATAAAGTTTAAAATTTTAGCCACAGATTAAAGGATTTACACAGATTTTAAAAATCCTTTTAATCTGTGTAATCTGTGGCAAAAAAATACAAACCAAAATTTAAAATTCGTGCCAATTCGTGTAATTCGTGGCAACCTAAATAAATATGATCAAAAATTTCGATATAATCATTGTTGGCGGAGGCGCTGCAGGTTTTTTTACAGCGATTAATATTGCAGAGAAAAATCCGAAACTGAAAATTGCCATTTTAGAAAGAGGAAAAGAAGTTCTTTCTAAAGTTCGTGTTTCCGGTGGCGGAAGATGCAACGTAACACACGCGTGTTTTGAACCAAATGAATTGGTCAAATTTTATCCGCGTGGCGAAAAAGAGCTTCGCGGGCCTTTCCACCAATTTTGTTCAGGAGATACGATCGAATGGTTCGAAAAACATGGTGTTGAATTGAAAATTGAAGATGACGGAAGAATGTTTCCGGTCTCTAACTCCTCACAAACCATTATTGATTGTTTCCTTGAAGCAACCGGAAAATTAGGCATAAAAGTATTGACGGGACAAAGCGTACAATCGATTTTTAAGGCTGATAATCATTGGAAAATTGATACTCAGGATGAAAACTATGCTACCGAAAAATTAGTTCTGGCTACAGGAAGTAATCCTAAAATTTGGGAAATGCTGCAAACACAAGGACACGCAATTGTAAGTCCTGTTCCTTCCCTATTTACTTTCAACATAAAAGATTCCCGTATAAAAGAATTACCCGGCGTTGCGGCACAAGTTACCGTAAACGTAAAAGATACCAAACTCGAATCAACAGGACCTCTATTAATAACACATTGGGGAATGAGCGGCCCTGCTATTTTAAAACTTTCAGCTTGGGGCGCAAGAACTTTATTTGATAAAAATTATCAGTTTACCATTTATGTCAATTGGCTAAACGATGTCGATACCGAAGATGCTGAAAAAATCCTGAAAGACTTAAAACAGGAACACGCTAAAAAAGCCGTTTCTAAAAAATCTCCTTTCGATTTCCCGAATCGTTTATGGGAAAGTTTAGTTCTGGCATCCGGAATTGAAGCCGAAACGAAATGGGCAGATTTATCTAAAACTCAATTGCAAAACTTAGCTGCTCAACTTACAAAAGCAACATTTCAGGTCAACGGAAAAAGTACTTTTAAAGAAGAATTTGTAACCGCCGGCGGAATCGATTTAAAAGAAATCAACTTCAAAACCATGGAAAGCAAATTGCATCAGAACCTTTATTTTGCTGGTGAAATCGTCAATATCGATGCCATAACAGGAGGTTTTAATTTTCAGAATGCCTGGACAAGCGGGTTTATTTTGGCAAACAATATTTAATACAATGAAATTTAAAGGAATTATTTTTGATTTAGACGGAACGTTAGTCAATTCATTAGAAGACATTTCAGATGCTATGAATACCGTACTTACAAGTCTAAACTACCCTACTCATACTTACGACACTTATCAATATTTTATAGGCAGTGGTTTACGGAATTTGGTCAGTAAAGCTTTACCGACATCAAAAAATTCTGAGGAACAAATTGAAACATGCTTTGATTGCATGATTACAAAATATCGTGAAATTTGCACCTTAAAAACAAAACCGTACGAAGGCATTGTCGAATTATTAGATCAGTTAGTCTCAAGAAACATCAAACTAGCTGTCTTTTCCAACAAAGCCGATGAACTTACCAAAAAAATAGCGGCAGAAATATTCCCTGATTATTTTGACGCTGCCATTGGTTTAAGTACAGAAGCACTTAAAAAACCAAATCCGTTTGAAGCTTTAGAAATCAGTAAAAAATGGAACCTGAAAACAGAAGAAATACTCTTTGTAGGAGATTCTGATATTGATATGCAAACCGCAATTAATGCCAATATGTTTGCTGTGGGTGTTTCCTGGGGATATAGAACAAAAGACGAGTTGATAGCAACTGGCGCCAAAGTGGTATTGAACACACCTTTGGATTTAATCGAAATATTGTAAAAAAGTAATCAGTCGCAGTTTAAGTCACAGTCTGAAACTGCGACTGTGACTGAAACTACAAAAATTCGAATTAACAAGAATTTACACATTCGCTAAGTTTTCGTTAAGACAATTCTAATAATTTTACGCTCAGCTAAATACCATTAAATGAAAATACAACTGCTTACCACAATTTCTTTGTTAACCTACCAGTTTTCAATTTCCCAAACAGAAAAATTACTTCACGGAAAAGTATTATCTAACAACTACCCACTTAAAAAAGTAGAGGTTATCAATAAAACAGCGAAAACCAGCACAACAACAGATTATATGGGAGACTTTTCTATTTTGGTTAGAGAAAAAGATAGCTTGTTGTTTTTTGCTCAAGATTACTATTTTTCAAGATTAAAAATATCCAGGGAAAATATTGACAAAAGCAATATTACCATCAATATGGTTATCAAAGCCGAAGAATTAAAAGAAGTTGTAATAACCAATATGAAACTCACCCCTTTTAAAGTTTCTCAACAAGATATGGACGCAACAAAGTTTGCAAAAGACAACCAATCTTTGCAGAAATATACTGGTGTTTATGACGGAACAATTCCAAATGGTATGGATTTTGGCCGAATGGGAAAAGGAGTTTTTAATCTATTTAAAAATAATAAAAAAGAAGAACTGGAAAAGAAAACATCCGAAACGGTTTTCAGAAAACTTGTCGCAGCATCAATTCCTTCTACTTTTTTTACCAAAGAATTAAAATTACCTCCTGAAGAAGTTGAACTTTTTCTAGATTTCTGCGACGCCGATCCAAGATCTAAAAACCTTATGGAAAACAATAACGTGTTAACTACAATGGACTTTTTATATACTAAAAATGAAGCGTTCAAAAAGGTAAAAACAGAAAAATAAAAAGTTAAAAATCTATTTAGTAAAATCATGTAAAATGATATAGTCCTTTAACTTCTTGCATTTAAAATAAAGAAATATCAAGGATATCAATAAGACTGCAACAGTTATAGACAAAATTATTAAAGCAGTATTCATTTGATTGACTTGTTCAATATCAACCCCCTGTTTACTTTTTTTTATCTTATCAATCAAATTATACAATTTAATATTTTCCTTCTCATAGAATTTAAATACATTTTGATGATAAAAAATTAATCTACTATTGATTAACTCATCTTGAAATCCGTATTGTTTTGACAGATTATATATTCGTACAGCATTTTCTTTTTCACCTATAATCCTTACCATATTTCCCAATTCAAAAAGCAAAACCGAGATAATTTCGTCTTTTGGTTTTATAAATGACATACGCTCGTTTACCTGATAATAAACGGCTTTGCTCAATGTCGCTAACTCTTTTTTTGATAATTTTGTCTGAGGAACAACGCTGTCCCCAAAATTGGTGTTGATTAAAAACTCTCCTGAAACATTTTTTATTTTTTTAATCTTCGCTTCTAATATCCTCAAGTGCAACCATTCTGAGCCACTATGAGATTCCGAATTAATCTGAATTGATTTTTTGATCCATTTATAAGCCTTTTCATTTTCTCCAATTAACTCATAAAGAGTACCAATATTCGATGCGGTAGAATATCGATTGGGTTTAATTTGCTCAATAGTCAAATATAATTTTAATGCCTCTTCGTACTTTTTTTGAACGATTAAAACATATCCTTTATCAGACAAATAATCTATATTATTCGTTTTTTCATACAAACGATCAAGTTCCGAAATTAATTTTGTGAAATTCTCTATAAAAAAACTGTGCCCGTGAGGAACAAGTCCTTCATAATCTGCATAAACTATAACTCCATTTTTTAGTTCTTTAGTATCACCATTCAAACAAGCAAAAGTCTTAAATGATACTAAAATCAATACAATAACGAAAGCCTTGAATTTATTCATAAAATAATAACGTATCGATTAAACTTGAAACCTGAAACCAAAAAAAACCTAAAACTCTATTTATTCAACCACCAAATACTGGCATTCAAAATACCTGCAAAAGCAACCCAAGCCATATAAGGAATTAATAAATAACCTGCGGTTTTGTTGATTTTGGTAAACTTTAAATACGTTTCATAAATCATTAACCATAAAAGTGCAATCTCGATCAAAGCCAACATCGGGTTTTTTAAGCCGAAAAAGATATACGACCAAATAGCATTCAATGTCAATTGAATTAAAAAGAATCCTAATGCCACTTTTACTTCCTGGTTTTGTTCCTTTATTTTATCCCAAACCAATCCTGCCGCCACTGCCATTAAAATATAAAGCATTGTCCAAACCGGCATAAAAATCCAGTTAGGCGGGTTAAAAATTGGTTTTATAAGCGTTGGATACCAAGATTCTACGCTTGGTCTCGTTACAGTACTCGCAGAATACCCTACCATTAAACAAATAAAAAGTGCTATGACGATTTTGACTATCTTGTTCATTCTATTCAATTTTTATCCAAAAATAGTTAAAAAGAAAGGTTAAACCATATAAGTAATATAAGTTCATTTTAGATTTGCTTACATTTTCTTATATAACTTATATGGTAAAAATATTTAAAAACTATCTTTGCCAAAATTTTATAATTCATGTTTACAGCAACTGATTTTATTCCTAAAAAATATACTTCGACTATCGAAAACGGAAACTTTGAATGGAGCGCACCCAGCAATATTGCGTTAGTAAAATATTGGGGGAAAAAAGACAATCAAATTCCGGCAAATCCATCGGTTAGTTTTACGCTTAACAATTGTAAAACGATCACGAAATTGCGTTTTGAGAAAAAAGATGTTTCGGCAAATAATAATTTTTCTTTTGATTTACTTTTTGAAGGAAAGCCAAAAGAAGATTTCAAGCCAAAAATTCAGAAGTTTCTAGAAAGAATCGAAATCTATTTGCCTTTTTTGAAAGACTATCATTTTACGATTGATACCCAAAATACGTTTCCACACAGTTCCGGAATTGCTTCTTCCGCATCCGGAATGGCAGCTTTGGCAATGAATTTTATGAGTTTAGAAAAAGTACTAAATCCAGAAATGGCAGAGGATTATTTCTATCAAAAAGCTTCGTTTTTAGCCCGTTTAGGTTCTGGAAGCGCTTGCCGAAGTGTAAAAGGAAGTGTAGTGGCTTGGGGAGATCAAAAAAACATAGAAGGAAGTTCAGATTTATATGGAGTTGAATTCCCGTATACTATTCATGAGAATTTCAAGAATTATCAGGATACTATTTTATTGGTTGACAAAGGCGAAAAACAAGTTTCAAGTACTGTTGGACATGATTTAATGCACAATCATCCGTATGCCGAAAGACGTTTTGCTCAGGCGCATGAAAATCTGGATCAATTGATTGCTATTTTTGAAAATGGAAATTTAGATGAATTTATCAAAGTGGTCGAAAGCGAAGCTTTGACTTTGCATGCTATGATGATGACTTCAATGCCCTATTTTATCTTGATGAAACCAAATACTTTGCAGATTATAAATGCAATCTGGAAATTCAGAAATGAGACACAAATTCCGGTTTGTTTTACGCTTGATGCCGGAGCAAATGTTCACGTTTTATACCCTAAAAATGTTAGTGATAAAGTACTTCAATTTATTCAGGACGAATTAGTTGTATTTTGTCAGAATCGTCAGTACATTTGCGACCAAATTGGAGATGGTGCAATTGCATTATAATTTTGCGTATCTTTAGTTAAAATTTTGATTATGGACATTCAATTAGAAAAACTCGAAGCGATAAATATGTTGAAAGAGACTAATGATCCTTCAATCATTATGGCTGTTGCAAAATTGCTACGAAAAGAGAAAAAAGATTGGTGGGATGATTTGACTGATATTCAAAAAGAAGATGTTGCTCAAAGTGAATTAGAATTTGAAAGAGGAGAATTTAAAAGCTTTGAAGATGTGATGAAAAAATACAGGTAGTGAATCTTAAAGTAAATATTTCAAAAACAGCTGAGAGAAATTTAGATGATGTTTTAAATTTTATTGAAGCAAGATGGTCTAAGAAATCGAAAGAAATATTTTTAGTGAAATTTCAAAAAGCAATTTCAATAATAAGTATGAATCCTGAAATTTTCCCTAAATCATCAGTAAGTAAAAAATATCAAAAATGTGTTGTAACAAAGCAATCAAGTCTCTTGTATAGTTTTGGTTCTAATGAAATTAAAATTCATACCATTTTTGACACACGACAAGACCCAAATAAAATAAAGAAAGACATACAATAAACATGAAAGGACCATTATTTTACTCAAAAATATTACTCTTTGGAGAATACGGAATCATCCGCGACTCTAAAGGACTTTCTATTCCTTATAATTTTTACAATGGTGCATTGAAAAGAACCGAAGATCCTTCGGCAGAAGCAATTGCATCAAATGCAAGTTTACAACGTTTTGCATCTTACCTTGAAACTTTACAAACAGAACAACCTGAATTGGTGACTTTTGATTTGGCAAGTTTAAAAAATGATGTCGAAACCGGAATGTATTTCGATTCTAGTATCCCACAAGGATACGGAGTGGGTAGTAGTGGTGCCCTTGTTGCTGCTATTTATGACAAATATGCTACACACAAAATAACGGTTTTAGAGAATTTAACTCGTGAAAAACTGTTACAGCTAAAAAATATTTTTTCTCAAATGGAAAGTTTTTTCCATGGAAAAAGTTCTGGTTTAGATCCTCTAAACAGTTATTTGAGTATCCCGATTTTAATTAACTCTAAAGACAATATTGAAGCAACCGGTATTCCGACTCAAAGTTTTGACGGAAAAGGTGCTGTCTTTTTATTAGATTCAGGAATCGTAGGTGAAACTGCTCCAATGGTGAACATTTTTATGGAAAACCTAAAAGATAAAGGTTTCCGTGCGATGCTTAAAAATCAATTCGTAAAATATACTGATGCTTGCGTAGAAAACTTTTTACATGGCGACATGAAATCATTGTTTACGAATACTAAAAAACTATCAAAAGTCGTTTTAAACAACTTTAAGCCAATGATCCCGGAACAATTTCACGGAATCTGGCAAAACGGAATCGATACAAATGATTATTATTTAAAACTTTGTGGTTCTGGCGGAGGTGGTTACATTCTTGGATTTACTGAGGATTTAGAACGTGCTAAAGTATCTTTAAAAGATTATAAATTAGAAGTTGTTTACCAATTCTAAATTTAAACTTCTTTAAATAATTCCAGCCTATTGAATACGCTTTCGTAGAATTTATCACCCTAAAAGTTATTTAATATGAAGAGTATTTTAAAGATTATCAAAACAACTTTTTTAGGTGGAATTCTGTTTTTAGCCCCCTTGGTTTTATTACTGGTCATTCTGGAAAAAGGATATCATATTATCCAGAAAATCACATTACCAATCATAAGTCATTTCCCTAAAGTAAAAATTTTAGGATTGGCTATTGAGGAAATTACAGCCATAATAATCATATTTATTATTTGTATTACTGCTGGTTTAATTGCCAGAACAGATTATGCAAAAAAACTCGTTCAAAGATTAGAAAACGGAATATTAAGCTTCGTTCCCGGCTATTCTTTCATCAAGAAAACGAATGAAAATATTATGGGTTTAGAATCTAACGAAAATTTAAAAGTCGTTCTTGTTCCAACAGATGCAGGATTACAATTTGCTTTTTTGATAGAGCAAATAAACGAAAACAACTTTTCAGTCTTTGTTCCGGCTGCACCAAACCCATGGAGTGGCTCTGTTTGTTTTGTAGAAAAAAAAGACATCAAAGAAGTTGACATTTCTCAAAAAGAAGCCTTAGCTTGCATTCGGAAATTAGGTTTTGGTTCAGCCGCGTTACTAAAAAACAAACTTTAGCATTCGCAGCCAAATTCAAGTTTTAAAACAAGCCCTTAAATTAAAATCCCAAACGAACTTTAAAAAATGTTAAGCAGACAGCATAAACTTTTAGTAATGAAAATTGTTAGCTTGTTCTCAGTAGTGAGAGGTTACAACATTCCTATTATTGTTTTGGCACAATATTTATCTGCTATTTTTATATTAGCTCCAGAGAAAAGAGCCCTTGACATTTTACTTGATTTCAACTTATTTTTAATCGTTTTTGCTTCTGCAATTACTATTGCATCAGGATATATTATTAATAATTTTTATGACAGCCAAAAAGACTTAATCAACAGACCCAACAAATCGATGTTGGACAGATTGGTAAGTCAGAAAACAAAACTTTTGGTTTATTTTACGCTAAATTTTATTGCCGCTTTAATGGCTTTGATTGTTTCCTGGCGTGCATTCTTGTTCTTTTCGGCTTATATTTTCCTGATTTGGTTTTACTCTCACAAAATAAAAAAATACCCGATTATTGGAAATCTTACCGCAGCTTTCCTGGCCGTTTTACCTTTTTTCGCAATTTTGCTGTATTTCTACAATAAGGTTTCGTTCGAAGAAATCGAAGACCATATGAGCCATTTTATGGTAATTTCAGCACATGCCGTTTTCTTGTTTTTGCTATTGCTCATTCGGGAGATGATCAAAGATTTAGAGAATCTAAAAGGTGACTTAGCTAATAATTACAGAACAATTCCCATCATTTATAACGAAACAGTTTCTAAGCAAATTATTACCACTTTGACAATACTAACAGTGGTTCCTGTTTATGTTTTAATCAACATTTATGATGTAGGTTATATGGACATCTACTTTTATGTCTGTTTTGCTGTTTTACTATTTTTCCTGATTTATTTATGGAAATCGAACTCTAAAGAACAATATTTATTACTTCATAATGTACTTAAATTTTTAATTGTCTCGGGAGTTTGCTGTATCGTTTTGATCAATCCGAGTATTTTGTGGCACGGGAAGAATCTGCTTTTAAAGTCTTAAGAAAACAGCCCACATATTAGGCATATTACACAGATTTCTTTATTTTAATGTTTTGTGATCTCTGCATTAACTTTGCAAAACTTTGGGCTAAAACTTCTTTTCAAAATGTATAAAAGAAGCCAATTGTTTGAACCTAGCCCCAATAGAGGCGATATCATTGTAGTCCTGAAACTTCGGGATGAAACAAGATAAAGCCGAAAGCGGGAAACCTGCCTGAAAAAAGCCAATTGTACGGCTCCAGTAACACCAAAAATAAAAGGCTATTAATCTAAGGACAATGAACTTAGGATTATTTAGCAAGAATAAACTATCTTTGCACAAATTACAGAATTTATGAACAATAAGGAAGGCAATAATAAAAGAGGTGGTTCTAGGCCAAATAGTTCTAGACCAAGCTCTAACAAGCCAAAACCTCCTATGGCGAAGCGCGCGCAAGGGCCAAAAAAAGTGAAACCTGCTGTTAAGGCTGCCGAAGAAGAAAAGGCTGAAAAAATCAAAAAACAGAATCAGGCTCCAAAAAGACAAAAAGCTGCAGACGAAATTCGTTTGAACAAATACATCTCTAATTCTGGAGTTTGTTCACGTCGTGATGCTGATATATACATTCAGTCTGGAAACGTTAAAGTAAACGGTATTCCGGTAACTGAAATGGGTTATTTAGTAAAATTGAATGATGTTATTAATTTTGATGGTGTTGTTTTGACTCCTGAAAAGAAAGAATACATCTTATTGAACAAACCTAAAAACTTTACGACAGCTCTTGACGAAGGTCAGGAATTTCGTAATGTATTAGAACTTGTTCGTGGTTCTACAACTTCAAAAATTGCTCCGATTGGTAGAATGGACAAGAACACTACTGGTTTGTTGTTGTTTACTAATGATACGGATATGATTCGTAAATTTACTTTACCGAGTCAGAAATCATCAAAAATCTATCAGGTTTCGTTAGATAAAAACTTGAAATTTGAGGATTTAGAAAAAATCAGCAAAGGTTTAGTTCTTGAAGGACACCGTGTGTTTGTTGAAGAAGTAAGCTACATAGAGAAAGAAGCAAAAAGCGAAGTAGGCCTTAAATTACGCTCATCGAATGTAAAAGTAGTTCGTGCAATTTTCGAACACTTTGATTATGATGTTTTACGTATTGACCGTGTATCATTTGCAGGTTTAACAAAAAAGAATTTACCTAGAGGTAACTGGCGTTTTTTGACTGACCAAGAAGTTATCAATTTGAAAAACGTTTAATAAACGAATCAAAATCGATCTAAATATAAATCCTGTTTTACATTTGTAAGACGGGATTTTTTATTTTTCAGAAGTTAAAAAAAGTTATGACCAAAAAGTGTAAAAATAGATCTGCCGATAGATTGGTTTTTTTCTTCAACTGATTCGTAACATGAAAATCCAAGGATAATTTTGATTCCGGGAGGAATGCTATTTAAAATATCTCTTTTTTGATCGTCCAGTAGCAATTTTAAACTATCTAAAATTTGGACATTATTTTTAAGGTAAGAAGCAACTAATAACGCTGAAAAGTTTAGAATCTCTCTGGCGGTCTCGCTTTTGATCCCGACTTCGTTAGAGATCATTTCAGAAATCCTACCCTTTTTATTGGTAAAGATTTCTTTCAGTAAAGCGTTTCCTTCTATCCGATAACAATCATCTACCGATAAAATCCGACCGGATGTAAAATCAACTTCCTGATAAAATGTAGAGCCTTCCTGTATTTGCGAAACAACTTCTTTGCAAAAACCCGATTCCTCGGCCCTATTGTACAAACCCATTAAAACTGTACCTATCGAAACATCAATTCCCTTGATTAAAAGTGCATCATTTTCAAAATAAAACTTGTTCAATTTTGAAACAACATTAGAAGAAATAAAACGTCTAAGTTCAATTTGTAGGTTTGGGGTCATACTTAAAGTGTTTAAAAATTATTTAAATCCATTAAAAATAACCGATAAAGTGAGGCTTTTTATCGTTTATCAGGATAAAAATATAAAATATTTTAACATTTCCAAAAAATAAGTTAAAAAGTAAAGGCTTCTGCAAACAATTATTTAACAAAAAAAACGTTCTCAGCCAATAAACATAACGCTTTCGTTATCAAACCAAAGTAAAAAAATATTTTATACAAAAATAAAAAAATAAGAAAAAAGCTTAATCTGTATTACATAATTAAAACAATAATGTTCGATATTCCCATGTCGTGTGCAGAAATATACCTAGAAAAATAATACAAAACATAAAGTTGATAAAGCTGGAGGCAAGAAACCCTAGTAGTGATCCTGTTGCAGCTTTTAGTGCACGCTGATGATTTTTAGAATCATAAATTAATTCTCCAACAAAGGCGCCAACAAACGGACCAATAATAACTCCAAAAGGTATAGGGGCCAAAATACCAACGATCAAACCGATATTAGTTCCCCAAATTCCATAAGAACTTCCTCCAAATTTCCTGGTTCCTTTTGCAGGAATTACATAATCCAGAATCGTAATGACTATCGTAATCAAAAGTGTAATCCCTAAAACCCAATAATTATTTTCAACCGCTTTTGTCATATACAACAATAATAAACCTACCCAACAACTGGATAAACCCGGAAGAACAGGTAAGAAACTACCAAAAACACCAACAATCATACATATAAAACCGAGTAACAACAATAGTAAATCCATATATTTTTTTGTAATTTTGTATCTAAAGATCCTTAGTAAAGCCAGCCAATGCGTAAACTTTTGCAAATAGCATTATTTACTTTATTGATTATTTTGATCAATAATACTACATATGCACAAAACAAAAAGCTTTCTGTCGAAGATCAATTAATTCAGGATAGTATTTATAAAAGTAATAAGAAAAAAGTTTTAAATTTTTCTATGAAAGATTTTGACAAACTTTTCTTTGAATACTTTAGTCGCAAAAATGATCCGGATGTTGTTTTAACTAAAAAAGATTTTTACAACTATACTGTTCAAATTGCTGCTTTCTCAGATCGCTTATCATCCTTATATCCTGAACAAAAAGAAGTTGCAGCGCAAAACAAAGAACAATGGCTTTCAGAAAGCTACGAAGATTATCTTCAATACAAAGCATCTCAAAAAAAATAATCGTATTTTTGCACCTAATTAGTTCATTCAATTCAACATCAAAATCTTGAAGCAGTTTTTCCTTTTTTTAGTTCTCTTATCTATCAATTCTTGTCAATATTTTGAGAAGAAGGTTCCGTCTGAAAAAGAGTTACTTCAAAAAGAATTAAAATCAATCAACTGGAAAGAAGTCGACGAATATCCATCAGTCACTAATTGCGACAAAATCACTGATAAGAAACAACGTCAACAATGTTTTTTTGAAGTTATGGCGCAACTCATTCAGCAAAAATTAGACATTGATACACTTTCAATCCTATATCCCCAACTTGACACGATAGAAGTAAAAGTTACCGTTTTCCCGAACTCTACCATGAAATTCGAACCACAATTTCCTAAAGATTCAGTAGCTTATGACACAATCAAAATAGACAGCATTTTACATGCCCGTCTTGTTGATTTTCCAAAAATAAATCCGGCATTAAAACGTGGACTTCCGGTAAAAACTCAATTTATTTTACCCGTTATTCTTAAAGCTAAAGACTAGAAATAAATACTATTTTATAATTCTGCTGCTTTTGTTTTAAAATTCAAGACGTAATATGTTCCTATAAACACAGGCAAAACTACATTAAGAAACCACATCAAAGTACTAATAAAAACGACAATCCATTCGTTTACGCCTAAAATTCCAAAGTAGTATATGGCAACACTTCCTTTTACAGCAAAATCCAAAAACTGAAAAGTAGGCAATGATGAGGCTAAAAAGTAAACTACTGCAATTGTGGCAATCAGTGTAAAATAAGGCAGATCAACATCAAAAGCTAAAAACAAAAAATAGTATTGATGAGAGAAAACTAAATAACGCAAAATTCCAAAAAGAATATTTTTACGATGAATTGGTTTTGGAATTTCATTGATCTTATGTAATAACTTCTCAATGGAATATCCTTTGATTTTTATTTTCTTCAACGAAAACAAAATCACAAAAACCAACACAAAACCTCCAAATAAAATGGCAACCGTCTGAGTGGTAATGACCTCATATTTTGCATTGAAATATAGCAATCCGAAAATTCCAAAAACAACAGTCAGAACCATCTGAATTCCGTTGCAAATCAAGTTCAGAAAAACTACTTGTTTCGTTTCAGTTTTCGGGTAATACAATGCTTTTCCGGCATATTCCCCTACTCCGTTTGGAGTAAAAATTCCTGCTGTAAGTGCCGCCAAAACTTGCTTTGTGGCTTCTGCCAATGAAATTTCCTGAATGACTTTGGCTAAATTCTGCCATTTCAAAATCTCAAAATAGCGATTCAAAACACTCAGAAGCAATATAAACCCAATTCCTAAAACAGATTGATTTTTACGAAATAACGTGATAAACTTTTGCCAATCGAGTTTATCGTTATTCGCCAACTGATTATAAATAAAATAAAATGCGCCACCTACAATTAAAAGTTTGACCAGAAGAACTAGGAATTGTTTAGCTTTGTGAGGAATTGAGATCATGCTGCAAAAGTAATCAATTTGGAAATGTGGCAATTTGAAAATGAGAAAATGAATTTCACTCATTTTTTCAACAACTTTCAAACTTGAAACCTTAAACTTGAAACAAAAAACCCCTTGATAAAAGAACGCATCATATTAGGTATTGACCCCGGAACCACTATTATGGGTTTTGGATTGATAAAAGTCATTAATAAAAAAATGGAATTTTTGCAATTGAACGAATTGCAACTTTCCAAATACGACAATCATTACCAAAAACTAAAGATTATTTTTGAGCGTACTATCGAGTTAATCGAAACGCACAATCCTGACGAAATCGCAATTGAAGCCCCTTTCTTTGGTAAAAACGTACAATCGATGCTAAAGTTAGGTCGCGCGCAAGGTGTTGCAATGGCAGCGGGACTTTCGAGAGATATTCCGATTACAGAATACGAACCTAAAAAGATAAAGATGGCGATTACCGGAAACGGAAATGCCAGTAAAGAACAAGTAGCCAAAATGCTGCAACAGCTTCTAGGCTTAAAAGAATTACCCAAAAACCTGGATTCAACTGATGGTTTGGCAGCGGCGGTTTGTCATTTCTTTAATTCAGGCAAAATCGTTGCCGGCAAAAGTTATACGGGCTGGGATGCTTTTGTAAAACAAAACGAAGATAAAGTGAGGAAATGAGAAAATGTGTCAATTAGAAAATTAGATAATTCTTGTATTGTGGATATTTAATTTTCTAATTGACTCATTTTCTAATTATCTAATTAAAAAAAATGAGCGGAATCTACATTCATATTCCTTTTTGCAAGCAGGCTTGTCATTATTGCGATTTTCATTTTTCGACTTCTATGAAGAAGAAAGATGACATGGTTTTGGCTTTAGCCAAAGAAATTGTCCTGCGCAAAAATGAATTTAAAGGTGAAATTATAGAAACAATCTATTTTGGAGGAGGAACACCTTCTGTTCTGAGTAATGACGAAATTAACTTTCTAATTTCTGAAGTTTACAAAAATTATAATGTTGTCGAAAATCCGGAAATCACACTTGAAGCTAATCCGGATGATTTATCTACAGAACGAATTTTCGAATTATCAAAAAGCCATATAAACCGTTTAAGTATAGGAATTCAGTCTTTTTATGAAGAAGATTTAAAGATGATGAATCGCGCCCATAACTCGGCGGAAGCCATAAATTGTTTAACCGAAGCAACTAAATATTTCGATAATATTTCGCTCGATTTAATTTACGGAATCCCCGGATTGACAGATGAAATGTGGAGAAAAAATATTGAGACTGCTTTAAGTTTTGGTATTCCACATATTTCAAGTTATGCTTTGACAGTTGAACCCAAAACAGCTTTAAGAAAACTAATCGATACTGGAAAAATTGCCGAACCTCAAGACGAAGTGGCATCGAATCACTTTATGATTCTGGTTGAAACGCTTGAGAAAAATGGCTTTATTCACTACGAATTATCGAATTTCGGGAAAGAGGGATATTTCTCTAAAAACAATTCCGCATATTGGCTGGGCAAAAAATATATAGGAATTGGTCCTTCAGCACATAGTTATGATGGTGAGAAAAGAGGTTGGAATATTGCCAATAATTCTCTTTATATAAAATCAATTCAGAACGATGAACTTCCTATAGAATCTGAAATACTAACCATTTCTGATCGTTATAACGAATATATTATGACGGGTTTAAGAACAATTTGGGGCGTTTCTTTAGATAGAATCGAAACCGAATTTGGTTTGGATTATCTGAATTATCTAAAAAAACAAAGTCAGAAATTCTTAGATGACGAATTGCTTTTTATCGAAAATAACATCTTAAAACCAACCGCAAAAGGAAAATTTTTAACGGATGGAATTGCAAGTGATCTGTTTTACTTAAATTTGGAATACTAAAAAATAGGACGCTGATAAAACGGATGCAAGCAACGCTGATTGTAAAAATCCGCGTTAGAATATCCGTAAAATCCGCGTTTCATTATGCTAGCACTTATTGACAACAAATATCAAATAGACTTATCAAAACCCATTGATATTTCGATTCCGTTAACGAATACAGACGAAAACCCGATTGCCTGGTATATTGAAAAACCAGTTATTGAACCCGTAGTTTTTGGAGATTGGATTGGTAAAATTTCTGAAGGAAAATCATCGACGAATTTCAATAATATTTTCTTTAATCCGCACGGGCATGGAACGCACACGGAATGTTTAGGGCATATTACGACTGATTTCTATAGTATTAATCAAACGTTGATACAATTTTTCTTTTTTGCAAAATTGATTACGGTTGAACCGGAAAAGATTGGAGATGATTTGGTGATTACTAAAAGTCAAGTTGAAAAAGAAATGCATACTTCGACTCCGCTCAGTGTGACAAATGCTTCGACTTCGCTCAGTCTGGCAAAACCTGAAGCTATTATTATCAGAACGCTTCCCAATCAAAAAGACAAAAAGTCAAGAAAATATTCGAATACAAATCCTCCTTATTTATCTGAAGAAGCAGCGATTTTTATCCGCGAAAGCGAAATTCAGCATTTATTAATCGATTTGCCAAGTGTAGACAAAGAACATGACGAAGGAAAATTACTGGCACACAAAGCATTCTGGAATGTAAAAGACACTTTAAACTTAAACGCTGATGCCAGATTAAATGCGACAATTACCGAAATGATTTATGTTTCTGATGAAATCGAAGATGGAGATTATATTCTAAATCTTCAAATCGCATCGTTTGAAAATGACGCAAGCCCGTCAAAACCTATTTTATATAAGATTTAAAGTTTGCCACGAATTTCACTAATTTGTACTAATTTTTTACATGCTTGCAAAAAAAAATGATTCATGAAAATTAGTGAAATTCGTGGCAAAAAAAACAACTATGATTACAGTATCTAAAGATAAAACTAAACTTGACGTTCCGTTCATTCAAAACTTTTTGAAGAATATTTATTGGGCCGCAGGAAGAACTATTGAAGAAGTTCAAACTACTATTGATGCTTCAGTTTGTTTTGGAATTTACTTAAATGGTAAACAAATTGGCTTTGCCAGAGTCATTACAGACTATGTCGTTTTTGGATATGTAATGGATGTTTTTATTACCAAAGAACATCGCGGAAAAGGATATTCATCTATTTTGATCGAAAATATGATGAACGAACCAGTTCTTAAAAATATTCAAATTTGGAGATTAGCCACAACTGATGCTCATTTTTTATATCGTAAATTTGGTTTTACTGCTCTGGAACATCCTGAAAAATTAATGGAGAAAAAACTATGATGAAAACAGTTATTAAACTCGAAGAATTAAGTTTATTTATTCTTGGGATTTTTTTATTCAATCGTTTAAATTTTGAATGGTGGTGGTTTTTAGTTTTAATTTTAACCCCGGATTTATCAATGCTTGGCTACCTCTTCGGCAACAAAAGCGGAGCATTTTTTTACAACGTATTTCATCATAAAGGAATTGCACTTTTAGTTTATGCTACAGGATACTATTTAAGTATTGAAACGATTCAGTTAGCCGGGATTATTTTATTTTCGCATTCGGCAATGGATCGGATTTTTGGTTACGGATTGAAATATGAAAAAGGTTTTAAATACACTCATTTAGGTGAAATTGGCAAATAAGAAATGATATGAATCTAGAAACATTTTACGAATATTGTCTTTCGAAGAAAGGCGCGAGCGAGCATTTTCCTTTTGACGAAAATACTTTGGTTTTTAAAGTTGGCGGAAAAATATTTGCATTATCTTCCTTATCTCAGTGGGAGAAAAGCGAACCATCAGTCAATTTAAAGTGCGATCCGGAACGCGCTCAGGAATTAAGAGCGGAATATGACGAGATAAAACCCGGATTTCATATGAGCAAAGTACACTGGAACACGATTGCCTTAAACGGGAATTTATCAAATACTTTAGTCAAAGAATTGATCGATCATTCGTATGAATTGGTTTTCAAAAGTTTGACAAAGAAAATTCAGAATGAAATTATTGAATTAGAAAATTAGGCATTACATTTGCATCGTAAGATAAAAAACTTAACAACTCAATTAATTTGCAACTTAGCAACTTATAGAACATGAAAGAACAATTTAAAAAATTTCTGAACGAAGAACAAGATCCAAAAGCGATTGAAAAAATCACTTCGAAACTCCATGATTTATTGATGAAAGGTGAAGAAATTGGATATATCGCCGTTCAAAAAAAACCGGCAATTACTGTTTTTCCTGATAGTATTGTATTAACAAACAAACGAATCATTATTTGCCAGCCTAAAAATTTAGGTCTTTCAATGGATTTTACAGATTACACCTGGGACAATGTTGCCGGTGCTTTTGTAAAAGAAAACATTTTAGGTTCAGAATTCTCATTTAATACCAATACTGATTTATCAATTTCGATTGATTACATTCCGAAAATTCAGGCCAGAAAAATATATACTTACGCGAAAGAGCAGTTAGATTTAATAAAAAATCCAATTGTTGCCGAAACACCAGTTGTAGAAACTGCACAAGTTATTGAAGAAGAAGATGATATTGAAGAAGTTGAAGAGGAAGTTGAAGAAGTTGACACGGAGGAAGTAACAAATTTTGCTGAAATTATGCCAGCTACTACTCCATCGTATACGGAAACATATGAGCCAATTCAACCTGCTCAACCTACCACAGGCGATCGTAAATTAAGTGATTTATCTAAAGAAGAACTTTTTGATAAATTACAGAATTACAAAAAATTGCTTGATAATGGATTGATCATGCAAGGAGAATATGATGTTTACAAAAAAGAAATATTGAGTTATATGTAAATTTTTCTAACCGCAAAGAACGCAAAGTTTTACGCAAGGTTCGCAAAATTATAAAAGAAAAAAACCATCAGTTGTACTGATGGTTTTTTTATGCTTTTCTTCACGTGCTTTGCGTAAAACTTAGCGTTCTTTGCGGTTAAACTCTCTACAAAGTTGCTTTCTGCTTTTCTACAAAACTATTCGATTGCAATTCTAATAACTCTGTTGCATTTTTTCGTTGCAGATCGTACAGATTTTTATCTTCGGCGATATCAGCGTATACTTTATCGTGCATCGCTGCACTAGTTTTTACCAATAATTCACGTTGGTATTTATTTTGTGCCAAAGTCGCTTTCATTGCAGTTTCGGCTTCTTCCTGTTTAAAATCGAATTCCCCTTTTGGCGCTAGTAATTTTGCTATAATGGGAGAAGTTTCGATTGCTAAAAACAATAACATGATAAAGAATGACGGCAACCATGGTAATTTATCCAAAGCGTTTATACGTGCCATTAAACCATCAAAACCTTCAATAATAGGTTGTGTTTGAGATACTTTTTTATCTAAATCGGCTTGTAATTGTGTACCTGTTTTCTCTTTCTCAGCAATTTTAGCTTCATTAGCCGTTTTTAGAGTTGCAAATTCTTTTAATGCAGCATCGTGTTTCTCACGCTTTTCTTTATAAACCGGACCTTTACCCAGTTTTTTAGTTCCGGTAGTTCCTTCGGCTTCTGTGATATAAGTAGAATAAAGTGCATTTACTTCTTTTTCTTTATTCAGAATATCTCCTTTCAAAGCTGCAATCTCGCCTTTATTTTTATCTAAATCTGATTTGAAGTAATTACCTACTTGCTTTTTGTTCGCCAATTCCATTTCATTTTTCTCTTTTAATAAAACGGTATTGATTTCTTTTTCGAAAATTTTAATTTCCAAAGGTTTAGAAATTACAATGGCAATAATGACAGCCAACATAATTCGAGGTGTCGCTTGTAGAAATTCATCAAAAAAGCGATCTCTTTTTTTGATAGTCGAAACGATAAATCGGTCTAGATTAAAGATTAACAAACTCCATACAAACCCAAAAGCTACAGCTGGATAAACAGAGTCAAAAACCGTAAAAAGTGCGTAGGCACTGGCTAAGAAAGCCATAACTGCTGTAAAGAATACGGTGGCGCCAATACCAACATATTTGGTTTGTTCGCCTTCTGAGCAACTTTCGAGTACGTCTCGATCAGCCCCAGAACATAGGATGAAAAATTGTTTCAACATGATTGATGATTTTTGATTGTGATTGATAGGGCAAATTTAGAGCCAAAAAATTAAAAATGAGCTAAATAGTTGATTTCTTTTTATTTGACTCTATAAAAAATCCTTTTTTATTAAATGTTATTTTAACATTAATTTATTTCTAATGTTAGAGAAAACCATAACATTATGTTAATTTTTTTCAACGTCTTTAATAACATTAAGGTTCTAGTTTCGCAAAAAACAAACTAAAACACAATGAAGAAAATTTATTTAGTAGTAATATTTATGCTATTGGCCTTTTCAGGTTATGCTCAAAAAGCGATAATCTCAGGAAAAGTATTAGATATTGACGATAAACTTCCTCTGCCGGGAGCAATGATCCAGATTGTTGGTGAAAACAAATACACGGTTTCAGATTACAATGGTCGTTTCGAATTATTAAACATTAATGTTGGAACATATAAAGTAGAAGTAAAATACATTGGTTATAATGCCACAACTCACGAAATCATTGTAGAACAAGGTAAAAATAATGTGATTGATTTTGCGCTTAAAACTTCAGGAACAGAGTTGAACGAAGTAGTTGTTGGAGACATTTTAAAAGGTCAGGCAAAAGCATTAAACCAACAAAAGAACAGTAAAAATATCGGAAATATCATTTCATCTGATCAAATGGGGCGTTTTCCTGATGCCAACGTTGGAGATGCTTTAAAACGTGTTCCGGGTATCACAATGCAAAATGATCAGGGTGAAGCTCGTAATATTATTATTAGAGGTTTAGCTCCATCTCTGAACTCAGTAACTTTAAATGGCGACCGAATTCCTTCTGCAGAAGGCGATAACAGAAACGTACAAATGGACTTAATTCCGTCTGATATGATTTCGACTATTGAAGTCAACAAAACGTTGACTCCTGACATGGATGCAGATGCAATTGGTGGTTCTGTAAATCTCGTAACAAGAGCAACTCCTAATGGCGAAAGAATCTCTGCAACTCTTGCAGGAGGTTATATGCCAATTCGCGAACATGCGACTTATACAGCAGGTTTAGTTTACGGAAATCGCTTTTTTGACAATAAATTAGGTGCTGTTTTTAGCGGATCATACAATAACGTAAATTACGGATCTGACAATATCGAAAACGAATGGGTAAAAGATAAATTTGGTAATGAATATCTGCAAGCTTCAGAAATTAGAAAATATGATGTACAACGTATTCGCCGCAGCGGTTCTGTAGCTTTAGACTATAAATTTGATGAAAACAATACTATTTTCGCTAATGCCATTTACAACTGGAGAGACGACAGAGAAAATCGTTTCAGAACTACATATGATGATATTGCCCCTATTTATAATGGTGAAGAAATTACAGGATTTAAAGGTCGTGTAAAACGTCAGACAAAAGGAGGAATTGATAATGATCGTGATAAAAACAGAAGATTAGAAGATCAACGCGTTCAGAATTACTCGATTCGCGGAGAACATTTAATCAATTCTAAACTTGATCTAGACTGGTCTGCCAATTATGCAAAAGCAAGGGAATATCGCCCTGGAGAACGTTATATCGAATACCGTCAAAAAGGATTAGAAATGACTCAGGATTTATCAGATATCAGATTTCCTTTAATTACAACAACTGGAGAATCTCTGGATAAGTTCAAATTTCAAACGGCTACAGAAAACACAAATGAAACCAGCGAAAGCGAATTTGGAGCAAAATTAAATATCCGTTTTCCTTTTACAATTATTCCTTCTGAAAAAGGAAGATTGAGAACCGGACTTAGACTTCGATTGAAAGAAAAAGAAAGAGAAAATAACTTTTATGCTTACGAGCCAGTCAATAGTGACATGGCATTATTATCACAAGTTCCAACCAGTTATTACGATGGTACAAACTTTAATCCGGGAAGCAAATATGTTCCGGGAAGTTTTGCTTCTGCAAGTTTCTTAGGAAGTCTTGATTTAAACAACGCAGCATTATTCAAAAAATCATCAGATCCTTCAGAATTTTTAGCCGTAAACTATAATGCAAAAGAAAGTATTTATGCTGCTTATGTAAGATGGGATCAGGATTTTAATGATAAACTGTCTATGGTTTTAGGTTTCAGAGTAGAGAACACTCATATTGATTATACCGGAAATCGGGTATTAGACGAAGAAGAATTAGAGAGCGAGATCAATACTAAAAATTCGTATACTAATTTATTGCCTAGTATCTCTTTGCAATATAATGCTACTAAAGATTTAGTCTTAAGAGCTGCTGTTACAACGGCATTGGCAAGACCTGATTATTATGCATTGGCTCCGTATGTAAACAATATTGCTGCTGATAAAGCAATTACAGCCGGAAATCCAGATCTTGATGCAACATATTCATACAATTACGACTTCATGGCCGAGAATTATTTCAAATCTGTTGGTTTAATTTCAGGAGGTGTTTTCTACAAAAAATTAGACAATTTCATATATAATTATAGTGACAATCAATATGATGCTGCAAAATTTGCTGCTGATTTCCCAAATCAGTCCAACCCAATTCCGGCTGGCGAAAACTGGTCATTCTTGCAATCAAGAAACGGAGATACTGTTGACGTATATGGCTTTGAATTTGCTTTTCAGCGTCAGTTAGATTTCCTTCCGGGGAAATTTCTTAAAGGATTTGGTATCTATTTGAATTACACGTACACAAAATCGAAAGCAAAAGGTATTGCGGATGAAGACGGAAACGAAAGAAATAACATCAGTCTTCCGGGAACAACTCCCCACATGTTCAACGCATCATTGTCCTGGGAAAACAAACGTTTTTCTGCCAGAATTTCAACCAACTTTACTTCAGATTATTTAGATGAATTAGGTTCTGAATCTTATAAAGACAGTTACTACGATAAGCAATTTTTTCTGGATGCAAATGCTTCTTTCAAAATTACTCGCAAACTTAGACTTTTTGCCGAAGCAAACAATTTAACCAATCAGCCTTTGCGCTACTATCAAGGAGTTAAAGACCACACTAAACAAGCAGAATATTACCAGGCCAGATATAATTTTGGCTTGAAACTCGACTTGTAACAATCAATTTATAAATTTCTTAAATTAGGCAGAACTTAACGGTTCTGTCTAATTTCATTCAACTAAAATCATAATGAAAAATAAATCAATTCTTTCCTTTTTACTTTTAAGTACCTTATTCATCGCTTGCAAAGACGACAAACTTGCTCCCGCTGCTGCAAATGCTGTAAAACCAACTGTTGTTACTGAAGCTTTGCCGCATGATACTGATGATCCTGCAATTTGGATTCATCCAACAGATGCTTCTAAAAGTATTATTGTTGGAACTGATAAAGATACAGATGGTGCTTTGTATGCTTTTGATTTAAAGGGAAAAATCATTGCAAAATCAGAAGTTTTAAAGCGTCCCAACAATGTTGATATCGCTTACGGCTTAATAATCGACGGAAAAAAAACAGACGTTGCCGTAACTACAGAACGCGAATCAAACAAAATAAGAGTTTTCAGTTTACCTGATTTAAAAGCAATAGACAATGGCGGAATTTCCGTTTTTGAAGGCGAAGAACTACGCGACCCAATGGGAATTGCTTTGTACACACGTTCAAGTGATCACAAAATATTTGCTATTGTAGGCAGAAAATCAGGACCATCCGGAAGTTACTTATGGCAATATGAACTTTCTGGAAACGGTAAATTTGCTACGGCAAAAGTGGTTCGTAAGTTTGGCGCTTACAGCGGAAAGAAAGAAATCGAAGCCATTGCCGTTGATAACGAATTAGGAACTGTTTTGTATTGCGACGAACAATTCGGAATCAGAAAATACAAAGCAGATCCCGCCTTAAACGACAACAAAGAATTGGCACTTTTTGGAAAAACAGGATTCAAAGCAGATAACGAAGGTATTGCGATTTACAAAAAAACAGATTCTACAGGATATATTTTAGTATCAAATCAGCAGGCGAATACTTTTATGGTGTATCCAAGAGAAGGTGCAAAAGGCAATCCGAACGATTATCCTTTATTAGCAGAAATTCCAACATCGACTATTGAATGCGATGGTGCCGATGTAACAAATATCAATTTAGGCGGAAGTTTTAAAAATGGTCTTTTCGTAGCCATGAGCAACGGAATGACGTTTCACTATTACGCATGGGATTTGATCCAGAAACGTATCGACGACGCTAAGAAATAGTTTTTTTTGTTTCAGGTTTCAAGTTTCAGGTTCAACCTAAAACTTGAAACTTGAAACTTGAAACTTGAAACTTGAAACCAACAAAAAAGCTGTTCATCACTGAACAGCTTTTTTTAGTTTGAATTAGTAATCTTCCTTATTCTGTAATCGGTGCGCCAGCTAAAATTTCAGCGTTGGCAAACTCTTCAAATTTGGCGAAATTAGCTTTGAATTTCTGGGCCAATTCAAGTGCTTTTTTATCGTATAGCTCAGGATCTTCCCAAGTATTTCTTGGATCTAAAATTTCACTTGGAACATTAGGACAACTTTCCGGTTGTGCAATTCCAAATACTTTATGATTTTTAAATTCTACATTATCCAGTTCTCCGTTTAATGCAGCAGTAATCATGGCGCGGGTATATTTTAGTTTCATACGGCTTCCTGTTCCGTAAGGACCACCTGTCCATCCTGTATTGATTAACCAAACTTTTACATCAGCATCTTCCATTTTCTTGGTTAGCATTTCTGCGTAACGTGTTGGATGCAAAGGCATAAACGGCGCTCCAAAACAAGCCGAAAAATTAGGCTGTGGTTCTGTAACTCCTGCCTCTGTTCCGGCAACTTTAGCCGTATATCCTGAGATAAAATAGTAAGCCGCTTGTCCAGGAGTCAGTTTTGAGATTGGAGGCAAGATTCCAAAAGAATCAGCCGTTAAGAAAAATATATTTTTAGGATTGTGCCCGATAGAACCAGGCTGAATATTATCGATATGTGTTATTGGGTAACTTACACGTGTATTCTGAGTGATTGAAACATCATCATAATCAACTTCATTGGTTCCCGGTTTGAAAACTACATTTTCTAAAAGTGCTCCTTTTTTGATCGCTCTAAAAATGTCCGGTTCATGCTCTTCTGTCAGATTGATTACTTTTGCATAACAACCACCTTCAAAGTTAAAAACCGTATTTTCTGCAGTCCATCCGTGCTCATCGTCTCCAATTAACTTACGTGCAGGATCTGCTGATAAAGTTGTTTTTCCGGTTCCTGATAATCCAAAGAAAATTGCAGTGTCACCAGCTTCTCCAACATTGGCACTACAATGCATTGGTAAAGTATCTTTGAAAACCGGCAAGATGAAATTTAAAGCAGAGAAAATTCCCTTTTTCATTTCTCCTGTATAACCTGTTCCACCAATAAGAGCTACTTTTTTAGTAAAATCTAAAATGGCAAAATTAGATTGACGTGTTCCGTCTACAACAGGATCTGCCATAAAACTTGGAGCACAAATTACTGTCCATTCCGGAGTAAAATTAGCCAACTCTGAATCTTCTGGTCTTAAGAACATATTGTAACAAAACAAATTCGACCAGGCCGTTTCTGTAACAACACGAACATTTAATCTATAATTAGGATCGGCACAAACATAAGAATCGCGAACAAAGACTTCTTTGTTAGATAAAAACTGTGTTACCTTATTATATAATTTTTCAAAAGCAGCTGGTTCAAAAGGAATATTTACATTTCCCCACCAAACTTGATCCTCTGTAATACCATCTCTTACAATATAGCGATCCTGAGGAGAACGCCCTGTAAATTCACCTGTATTAATTGCCAATGCGCCTGTAGAATTCTCAACACCTTGACCTGATTGCAAAGTGATCGCATGCAATTCATCAGCAGATAATTGGTAACGAACTTTTGCATTTTCAATCCCTAACTCATTTAGCGAAATCGATTGCGAGAAAACTGTGTGACTGTCCATAAATTTTTAGTTGTGTGTGATAATTTATAAGAAGCAAAATTACAGATTTATTATCAATCCTCTAAAAATATTTAAAATTCACTTTTATTTATATCAATAAAGCAAAATTTTATCTTTAAAATCAATTAAACAAAAAAATAACCGCCTCTAATTTGTTTTCTTATAATCCATTAAATGAATTTGTTATATTATTTACGAATTAAAGTAAAAAACAAGACAAATTCACATAAATAAGATTATATGTTATTTATGAGACAAAATTAAAGATTAATTTTCAGATAGAATTTTTTATTCGGGATTTTATGATTTTCTCTTCAAAATCGCAATAAATAATACCGCCCAAGCAATAATTAATAAAAAACCTCCTAAAGGAGTTGCAAATACGATAATTTTAAAATCGAAGACTGTAAGACTTTTTGTTGCCAATAAATAGATAGAACCACTAAAAAGAAGTACTCCTGCAACCACTAAATTATAGATCGTTTTTAAGGTTTTTTCGGCAATATCTTTTCTTGTAGAAAGAAAAAGTAAAAACAGAGCATGGTACATTTGGTAGCGAACTCCAACTTCAAAAGTATTTAACTCTTCTATAGATAAATATTTTTTCAGTAAATGCGCGCCAAAAGCGCCCAAAATGATTGATAACATTCCCATGAAAGCTGCTGCTAAAACAATTTTTCTTTTCATAATTTCTATACTTTTTATTCTCTAACAAAAATACCTCAATACATTTTAAAAAGCATTTTTGTTAGCAAAAATCTTTTCAGGAAAAAGAAATTCATTACATTTTGGCTTTAAAATAAAATATACAACATTTATGTAAAATTAAAATTGTTATATATTTAACAATTTAATATATTTGTGTGATAAATTTAAAATATGAGAAGCATTTTAATTATTGGAGCCGGTAGATCTGCCTCTTCGCTGATACGTTATTTACTATCAAAATCAGAGAGCGAAAACCTGCATATTGTTGTAGCGGATATGTCTTTGGCCTTAGCCGAAAAAAAGACACAGCATCATCCCAATGCGACTCCACTTGCTTTGAATATTTTTGATACCGAAGAAAGAAAATCAGCGATAGAAAAAGCATCAATAGTTATATCAATGTTGCCTGCTCATTTGCATATCGAAATCGCAAGAGATTGTCTTGAGTTTAAAAAACACCTTGTAACCGCTTCTTATATAAGTGATGCCATGCAAGCACTAGATGAAGAAGCAAAGAAAAGCAATCTTATTTTCATGAACGAAATTGGTCTTGATCCCGGAATCGATCACATGAGCGCCATGAAGGTTATTGATGAAATAAGATCTAAAGGTGGTAATATGCTGCTTTTTGAATCCTTTTGCGGAGGATTAGTCGCTCCGGAATGTGATAACAATCTTTGGAATTATAAATTTACCTGGGCACCCAGAAATGTAGTTTTGGCCGGACAAGGCGGTGCAGCAAAATTTATTCAGGAAGGTACTTATAAATATATTCCATACGGAACTGTTTTTCGCAGAACTGAATTTCTCGAGGTTGAAGGTTACGGAAAATTTGAAGCCTATTCGAATCGGGATTCCCTCAAATACAGATCGATTTATGGCTTAGACGATATCCTGACTTTGTATCGCGGAACAATTAGAAGAGTGGGATATTCGAAAGCATGGAATATGTTTGTGCAATTAGGGATGACGGATGACAGTTATATCATGGAAGATTCTGAAAACATGAGTTACCGCCAGTTTGTAAATTCATTTTTGCCGTATCACCCAACAGATTCCGTAGAAATTAAAACGCGCTTGATCTTAAAAATTGATCAGGACGATATTATGTGGGATAAACTTCTAGAACTGGATTTGTTCAATCCGGACAAAAAAGTGAATTTACCCAATGCAACTCCTGCCCAAATATTAGAGAAAATACTTTCAGACAGTTGGACTTTGGAACCTAATGACAAAGATATGATTGTCATGTATCACAAATTTGGATACATATTAAACGGCAAAAAAAAGCAAATAGATTCAAAAATGGTTTGTATTGGCGACGATCAAACTTATACTGCAATGGCAAAAACCGTTGGATTGCCGGTAGCCATGGCAACATTATTGATTTTGAATGGAAAGATTACAACTCCGGGCGTACAGCTTCCGATACGAAAAGAAGTTTATCAGCCAATTTTAAAAGAGTTAGAAGAATATGGGGTGATCTTTAATGAACAGGATATGCCCTATTTTGGATATAATCCAGACTTATTTTAAGCTCTGGTTTTGTTGTTTTTTTTTTTAGAATTTTTTAGTTTTTAATTTTATCCGCTTCTACTCGCATAGAAGCGGATTTTTTTATTTAAAAGACAATTTAGATGGTTTTTAATTTCCAAAAATGGTTGGCGGGAAATCCATTTTCTGATATCTTCCCTTTACGACCTTATACTTTTTTGGTGTTTCGTTATCTTGAATTGTTATAGGCAAAGTGTACAGAACGCGAACTGGCTTACCCATTTCAGAGCCGGGATTCCATGCCGGAGAAAGTTTTAGAATTTTTATCGCTTCGTCTCCTATCCCGTAGCCTAAATCTTTTAGAATTTTAAATTCAGACAGGGTACCGTCTTTTTCTACCATAAATTCTATAACTATTTTTCCCTCAATTTTATTCTTTGAGGCTTCTTCTGGTATTTTAAAATTTTTTCCGATGAATTTATAAAACTCCGAAATTCCTCCTGGAAACTCAGGATTTTTCAGGATTGGATCCACACTTATTATATCGTCCGATGTTTTGATGGAATCAACTGAAGATCTTGGAGAAACTTTTTCATTTTGCCCCGCCATAGATCCCTGATTTTTATTTAGCGGAATCGCATTTTTTTCATCATTTAAAACAGCAGTTTTAGCACGATTCGTTTCAGTATTAGAACTGACTGCTTTCACTTCTGTTTTAGCTTCCTGTGCCACAGTTTTAACACATAAGAGAACTATTAAAGTTGTAAATACAGGAATAATAGCAATTTTTTTGAAGAACGCCTTGTTTTTTGAGGTGCTTTTTGTCATCATAATTAATCTTTTTTTAGTTACCAGATAATTTAAATTACTTGCCAGATAAATAGTTAGATTTCCATTTCCTTTTTCTAAAAGTAGTTTTTGATAAAATGAAACATTCTTATATTCTTTCACTATTTCCTGATCGGCAAGAAATTCGTGATTAAGCTGGATTGCTTTTTTATAAAAGATAAAGAGTGGGTTAAACCAAAAAATAATCTTTAAAAACTCAACAAACAAAATATCCAGCGTATGTTTTTGAGTTACATGAACCAATTCATGTGTGTACAATTCTTCTTCAATATTTCGGTTTTTATAATCATCAGAATTGACAAAAATGTAATTTAAAAAAGTATGCGGCAGGATTTTTTCATCAATCAAAACCAATTTCGAATTCTTAAAATCTACAACTGGATTTCTGTTCGATTTTGACAAAATATTCCAAATATTACTGCTAAATCTAATTGTCATTAAAAATGTGACTAATCCATACAAACCCCATAAAAAAATCATTGTATAATCAATCTTCTCTTCACTTTGAATTTTAGTAATCCCAGCTTCATCTATACTGATTTGACTTGATAAATTCATTGGAACTTCTTTGATAATTTCGAATGAAACAAAAGGAACCACGAACGAAACTACAATCGAAAAAAGTAAAAAGAACCTATTAAATTGATGCATTTTTTCCCGCTCCAATATCAAATGATAAAAAATCAGGAAAACGCTTAAAGCAATCGTCGATTTTATAAAAAAGTCTGTCATTTTTTCTTTTTTTGAATTTCTGAATCGATTATTTTTCTAAGTTCTTCTAATTCCGAAGTCGACAAATTGGTTTCTTTCGTAAAAAAAGAAGCAAACTGCGATGCCGAATTATTAAAGAAACTGCTGATTAATCCGTTGACATGCTTTGAGAAATAAACGGTCTTTTCGACCAAAGGATAATATTCTCTCGAATTTCCGAATTCGTTATAGGCTACGAATTTCTTATCGATCATTCGTTTCAAAAGCGTTGCAACGGTTGTTGTTGCAGGCTTTGGTTCGGTATATGCTTCGAGCAAATCTTTCATAAAAGCTTTTTCAAGCTTCCAGAGATGCTCCATTAATTGTTCTTCTGAGTTTGATAATTGCATGTTTTTTATTTTTAAGGCACTAAGGTTCTGAGTTACTAAGTTGCTAAGTTTTTTTGCCACTGATTAGAATAATTAAAATAATTTTTCCTGTATGATTAAGATCAAATCTATATTCTATATTCTATATTCTTTATTCTTAAAAAAAATCCGCGCCAATCCGCTTAATCCGCAAAACCCGCGGGCTATTGTATTTCTTGTTCTGAAATCAAATTGCCGTTATTATAGTTTCTAATTTCGGTTAGTTTTCCTTTATCTGAATAAAACTTCCAATCTCCAAAATAGAACCAATGTGTTTCGACGGCATTAACTTCTATTTTTGTTTTTCCTTTTGATTGTAGTTTTCCGTTTTCATAGTAATATTTTACTTTACAGATTCCGTTTTTGTATTTCTCTGTCTTGTAGATTTTCCCGTTGATGTAGGATTTCCACTTTTTTACTGGTTCATCGTGTTTGTAATACTCGAATGATTTGTACGTAATACTATCCTGCTCATAAATATCAATCCAGGTGCCTTCTTTTTTCTTGTCAATTTTTTGATTTACTGGTTTGCTTTTGCAACCGTAAAGAATAATTCCGCAAAAAAATAATAAAAGAAGGTTTTTCATGTTTTTACAATTAACTCTACAAATGTGTATATTGCTCTACAAATGTAGAGATTAATTTTTAATGCGCAAAAAAAAGTTTTTTTGTTTCAAGTTTCAGGTTTCAAGCTACTTGCCAATTGAGCTTTCAATCTCCCTACAAGTTTGATGAACATTGAATAGACCCCAGATTTAGCTGGGGTTTAGAATGAATATAGAGAAAAATGGCTTTAGCCGAATAAATTCTAACATATTAAAAATATTTTGGCTAAAGCCAATTCCTTTATAAAACAAAAACTCCAGCTAAATTTGGAGCCTATTCAATTACGATGCTAAAACCTTTGCAACTTTAGACGCACTGCTGTGCGCCTCTACAAAAAACCTTTGTACCTTTGTACCTTTTTTTTTTAAACCTTTGAACCTCTCTAAGCGTTAGGGATAGGAGCGATATCCTTTTTGTTTTTTCTTTAAAAACAAAAAGATATAGCGGATAGCCCGGCCCGGAGGGAAACGCCCATAAAAAAATCCGCTTACTCATAAAGAATAAACGGATTTATATTTTGATACCTAACAGGTTTCTAAAACCTGTTAGGAAAATAAACTTTGTGTCTTAGTGCCTTCGTGGCAAACTATTTAGAAAGCTCTACGAAATATTTGTAAAACAACGGAATAGTTTCGATTCCTTTTAAGAAATTGAAGATCCCGAAGTGCTCGTTTGGCGAGTGAATCGCATCAGAATCTAAACCGAAGCCCATAAGAATGGTTTTGCTTTTTAGTTCTTTCTCAAACAACGCCACGATAGGAATACTTCCTCCGGAGCGAACCGGAATTGCGGGAACTCCAAAAGTTTCTGTATACGCTTTGTTTGCTGCTTGATATCCAATACTGTCAATTGGCGTAACATAACCTTGCCCTCCGTGATGTGGTGTTACTTTTACGGTAACTCCGGCCGGCGCAATGCTCGTGAAATGTTTAGTAAACAATTCTGTGATTTCATGCCAATCCTGATTTGGAACCAAACGCATGGAGATTTTAGCAAAAGCTTTGCTTGCAATCACCGTTTTTGCTCCTTCGCCTTGGTATCCGCCCCAAATTCCGTTTACGTCTAATGTTGGACGGATTGAGTTGCGTTCGTTGGTTACATATCCTTTTTCGCCGTAAACATCGTTTAGGTCTAAGGCTTTTTTATATTTTTCCAGGCTGAAAGGTGCTTTTGCCATTTCGGCTCTTTCTTCAAGTGATAATTCCTGTACGTTATCGTAGAAACCAGGAATTGTAATATGATTGTCTTCGTCGTGCAAAGAAGCGATCATTTTTGCCAAAACATTGATTGGGTTTGCCACTGCTCCACCGTATAATCCTGAATGTAAATCACGGTTAGGACCTGTAACTTCAACCTCTACATAACTTAAACCACGCAAACCTGTCGTGATCGACGGTTGCTGGTTCGAGATCATTCCGGTATCTGAAATAAGAATTACGTCGTTTTTTAGTTTTTCCTGATTGCGTTCTACAAACCAGGCCAAACTTGCTGAACCAACTTCTTCTTCGCCTTCGATCATGAATTTTACGTTACATGGCAAAGTATTGGTTTGCACCATAAGCTCTAAGGCTTTTACGTGCATGTACATTTGTCCTTTGTCATCGCAAGCTCCACGAGCAAAGATTGCGCCTTCCGGATGAATTTCGGTTTTTTTGATTACGGGTTCGAATGGTGGCGATGTCCATAATTCGATAGGATCCGGTGGTTGAACATCATAATGTCCGTAAACTAGAACTGTAGGTAGATTTGGGTCGATTATTTTCTCTCCATATATAATTGGATACCCAGGAGTATCGCAAATTTCGACTAAATCGCAACCTGCTTTTGATAAACTTTCCTTTACTGCCTCGGCAGTATCGATAACATCTTGCGAGTAAGCGGTGTCAGCACTTACCGACGGAATTTTTAATAATTCGATCAATTCGTTGATAAACCGATCTTTATGTTGTTGAACGTAAGACTTTATATTTTCCATTTCAATTATTTTTATAGAATTTCAAAAATACAAAAAAGAGAATTAATATTTTTTTTCAAAAATGCTTTGAAATATAGAACTTATGTTTATCTTTGCACCCACAATTGAGCGGATATGGTGAAATTGGTAGACATGCCAGACTTAGGATCTGGTGCCGCAAGGCGTGTAGGTTCGAGTCCTATTATCCGCACTGAAAAAAAGCTTCTGAGAAATCAGAAGCTTTTTTGTTTTACATACTTTTTATCTTTTTATTGCTAAAGTTGTTGATAAACAGATTACAACAATATCATATTTCTATTTTTGTGTTTCTGTTTTTGAAAGATAATTTTAAAGAAGAATAACTTCCTTTTCCTTTTTTGTATTTAGCAACTGATCGCAATTAAACCCAACACTTTGAACTCTTTATAAAAATTCCGGATAAATGATTTATTTTGTAGCGAGGTCCCGAAGCGTCGGGATCAATCCCTTGAAACGCAAAGCAACCCCAATATTTGTCATTCTGAAGAATGAGGAATCTTCACACGCTGAGCACGCACTGTTGTCGAGTTTCTTGCGGTGATTTCTCGTTCCTCGAAATGACAAACTGTGTTACTAATCAACATCTAAATTAAGAATCTAAAGCTTCGGCTAATTTATTGAGCCAATATTATTAATAAAAAAATAATTACTGTTGAAGCTCCTTAATAATATTATCTAATTCTTCTTTATTTTCGCGTTTCCCATTAAAAATATCCATTTCTCTTTGTGATTTAAACCATTCGAGGTCGTTAGTTTTAGTGGTATGGTTCCAGATCATTTCGTAATCATTCATGTATTTATATCTAATATAAATCACTCCGTTTTTTACAATATATTCTTGATGTTGTCTTTCTAAAACCCACTTTATATTTTTATAAAAATTTGGTGGAATTTCATTTGGCTTTGCAATTTTAAATAATTGATTATGAAATGTTTCTGAAAACAGTACTGGCCCATGCAAATCGTCATTTACAAGTACCGGACGAAGTTCCACATACCTGTTTTCCCAATAATAATAAGCTGAGCATAAAATAATTATAGTTACTAATCCTATGTATATTTTTTTTTTCATTTTTCTATTTCAATTTTATACTTAACCCTCCAAAAAATCCAGATTGAAAAGTTTTATTAAAACTTTGTTTCCATTGACTTCTCATTTCATAAGGTCTTGCCCCGCAATATTTTTCTACCAACAAAGCATCTGAATCGTTAACATATCCAAAACCATTGATATAAGCATTTGCTCCTTTGTGCCAGTCGTACCTATCCCACCAATAATGAATGATTGTTCCTGATAATACAAAATTATCTTTCTTTCTGGTAACTATAAAATTACCTTTTGAGGTTATTGTACTTGTACCACAAACATAATACAATTCACGAAAAATACCTCCAGTAAATTGACGCTGCAATTCATTAGTGTACTTTACATAATCTCCTTCTTTTGTTAATTTTTTATCAAAATTTTCAAGTCCAAGTCTTTCCTCAAAACGTTCAATATTTATATTCTCAGCAACAATAACTTCATTGTTGCCTCTAAGCCAATTAAAATCAATATTTTTTGTAAATCCCGTACCATCTAACCACCATTGCAAACAATCTGCCGCCATGTTAAAATTTCTTTGTCTGGATTTTTCAATCATTTCAAGATAATTCTTTTTTAACATCAAAGCTTTATCTCTATCATTCTGTTCAAGATAGAAATTTCTCGCCTTTGAGCTCCCTTGTTCATTCCAAAAAGGATCCCCAAATAAATTCTTATATTCTGAAGGAGCTAAATCAGTTTTTGTATTAAAAGTACTATTATTCATAAATTTTATATTATTTATTTAAGTAATTATTTACAAATGTATTAATTTTTAACTCCATAGATTTTTGAAATTCTTTTAAATGCAGAAATTTCTTCAATAATAATTTAATATTTGCCTTTACAAACCTGATTTCACTCAACATCTAAATAAGGATCTAAAGCTTCGGCTAATTTATTGAGCCAATAAAAATTATCTTCGATATTATTTATTTCAGATTCCATCGTTTCGCATCCTCGCATTACGCATAACGAAAGAGCATAATTTACTTCTCGTATTTTTTTTGCCATATCTTGAGGATCCATAACATCAATAAAAAAATCTTTTAGTCTTGTTTCAACTTCTTTGGACAGATGATTTTTGTTCATAATTTTAAAGTTTGAAAAGCAAAATTCTTCAAAACTTATTTGCATTTGAACTCATATATGCCTTCAACTTTAATTATTATTTTTGTATAGGCAAAAATCGTAAATTCATCATAATTTATTAGCCGTAAAGAAATGTTACGAACCTTCACAATAGAAAAACTTAAAAATCTTGATCTAACACAAAAATTAGCCATAGCAATTCCTGTTTTGTTCATCTTAAGCTGTTTAACAAAACGTTATATTGAGCGATTTAGATTTTCTACCGAATTTCGGTGGGTATATGAATATGGCAATTTTGGCACTTTAATTTTATGTATTTTTCTTGTGTTTTTTTCTTTTGCGAATTCTATTTTAGTTCTTAGGGATTTAAAAATAAAGCTATTACCAAAATTTTTATGGTTTTTATTAAGCTTATCAGTTTTTCTATACGTCGCAATTGCCTTAATAATTGCAATTTTTAGACAAGGATTAATCTTCGGCTAAAGCCTTTCCCTACAAAACATAAAAAAAACTCCAGCTAAAGCAGGAGGCTATTCATTTAATTTATCATTTCTAACCGCAAAGATGGATTAAAATCCATCCCTACAATATGTTTCGTTCCTCCGGAACTCTTTATAAAATTCCGCAAGAATGATTTATTTTGTAGCGAGGGATTTTAATCCCTTGGAGCGTAAAGTAACCACAATGTTGTCATTTAGAGGAATGAGAAATCTTGACAAGAAGCTCGGCAAAGATTAGATTCTCGTTGCAGATTACTTGCGGAGATTTGCTTCGCCTGTTCGCTATCGCTAGGCTCTCCTTTGTTGAAATGACAAATTAGACGAAAATATTATTATGAAATGATTGGCCTAGCCCCGATAGAAGTGGAAATCCTTTTGTGGCGGGGTTCGCCACAAAAGATTGTAACGGATAGCGGGATTAGCTCCTGAAAAAAAGTTGAAATTTTATTCTTCGGTTAGTAATTGAATTACCTTATCAACATTCACTTCGCTATAATCATTAATATAAAAATTACATGGCGGAAGTTGTTCTTTTGTATGTGTACTCAAAACGCCAACGACTTTCATTCCTGCATTTAGTCCCGCTGTAACGCCCGAAAAAGAATCTTCGAAAACAAGACAGTCAGACGGTGCAACTCCAACACGTTTTGCAGATTGCAAATATACTTCGGGATTTGGTTTATGAAACTTTACGTCTTCGCTTGACATTATAGAATCCATTTTGCCTTCGAATTTCAGTGCTCCCATAATCAAATCAAGATTGGCGCGCGGTGCCGATGTTGCAACAGCGGTTTTAAAACCACGAGATTTCAGTTCGCCTAAAAAATCCAAATAATGCGGGATCGTTTCGACTTTGTGTTTATAAATCTCACGAAACATTCCTTCTTTTTCATCCTCAAGCTTTGTAAGTTCTTCTCCGGCAATAGGACGTTTAAAGAAGTGCGACAGGATATAACTATTGTGTTTTCCGTACATATGTTCTTCGAACTCTTGTTCTGAGTGCGGAATTTGATATTTATCGAAAAATGCCTCGAAAGCTTTTGCATGATGCGGATTGGTGTGACAAATCACGCCATCCATATCAAAAATTACACATTGCTGCTTCATTGTATATTTTATTTTTTTAACGGTTGCAAGATAGGGCAATAAAGGGTTATTTCACAGAGATTCGCGGAGGTTTCTTGCAGAGATTCGCTGAGTTTTTTTTAAATCGCGCAAAGTCGCAGAGGCGCAAAGTTTTATTTATAGCCACAGATTTAAAAGATTAAAAGGATTTTTCACGCAGATTCTGCAGATTGAAGCAGATTTATTATTTGATTAATTATAATAATTATCTGCGCATATCTGCTTAAATCTTTTTAAATCTGCGTGAAACAAAAAAATTTGCGCGATTAATTTATCAGCCTATCCAAACCTTACTTTTCACCAATGTCATTGTTTGTCTTAGATGTTGATTGCACGCTATAAGGATAATCAAAACTACAAGGCCGTAACCTACGATGGTATAAATTTCCATATCGGCTAGTAAAGTCGATTGTTTGGTGATGGTTCCGAAGACTTTTTTTAAGGCAAGGGCATTCGACTCGTCAAGCGAATATCCTTTTGCAGCGAAAGTCTGCGCTGTTTTGGTGATTGTTTCCTGAGCTTGCGGATTATCGCCTGTTACGAATTGGCTTAGTTTGAGAAAGTGTTTTTTGTTTAAAAACACCATGGCATTCTGCATGACACAAAACCCAATCGTGCTTCCCCAAAAACGTCCTGAAACTCCGACAATTCCCGAAGAAACCGCCATTTTTGCAGGAACAGATGACGTGGTAAACAAGATCAACGGTACAAACAAAAAACCAACCCCAATACCTTGCAAAATATACGGAATGATAATATCTGATAGCGCGACATCTGGCACAAAAAGAAATGTAAACCAAAAATGAAATATGGCAATAAGCGAAAAACCCATTATAAAAATAAGCTTGGTCGAAACGGATTTCATTAGGAAATAAGCGGCCAGAATAAGCCCTATTACATTTCCTAATCCGTTGATGTATTGTACGCCGGCAACTCGGGACGGATCCCAGTTCCAGATCGAGAACATTGCCGAATGACAAAGACTCAACGTTGCCCTACTAATATAAAAGAGGAAGAACAATAAAAACCCAATTCGGAGATTGGCATATTTAAAGACTTCAAAATCAAAAGTGGGTCTTTTTACCAAAAGCTCTTTAAAAATAAATAATCCTCCTGTTATCAAGGCAATCATGAGCATTAGAACCATGTGTGAAGACTCAAACCAATATTTTTTTTCGGCATATACAAAAAAGTAAGCGCCACAGAGAATCGCCGTTAGAACCAAAATATAACTGATCCAGTCGATTTGATACAACGGAATTTTCTTTGTGATTCTGTGTCCGCGAAAAGTCACCAGGATCAAAAAGACATTCAAAACCTGAAGTCCGCCTGAAACATACAACATGTATTTCCAGTCGTAATGATCCAGAAACCAAACGGCAATATTCATAATAAAGGGCGTTGACAATAACAGCGAACCGTAATAAAAGGAGAAACCTATTATAATGGCATTTTTAGAATGAAACTGCTCGATTAGCAACTGTCTGATCGTAATTACCGGAAGTGCCATAAGGATTCCCTCGGCAACTCTGAGCAATAAAAATACATAAAAATTGGTAATATAGGCCGATGAAACAATCGTAATCCCAATGACAGAATATACCGCCATCAGGTAATTTTTTGCAGGGAAAAAACTCGAAAATCTACTTTCGATCAAAATCGTAGCCAGCAAAGTTCCGTACGTAACGCACATCGCAAACTGCAAATCCTCAGGCTCAATGTCAAGAAAACTTGCTGCGTAGGTTACGTTTGAAGTATAAACTCCTAATAAAATCATGGAATGCAGCAAACAGACAAACAAAATAATAATGATTGCCCATCTGGGAACCCAGGATTTAAAAATACTTTTATCTTCCATTTTAGTTGTGCTCAGCAATAACGGTAATATTCATTCCGGCTCTTAAAAAATCAGCGTGTTTATCAGTCTCTTTCAATTGAATACGAACCGGAATTCTTTGTTCGATTTTTACGAAGTTTCCTGTTGCATTATCCGGAGGCAATAACGAAAATCTCGCTCCACTTGCAGGCGATAACGAGGTGATGATTCCTGTAAATTCTTTATCATTTAAGGCATCGGCCTTAATTCTTACTTCCTGACCCACAGTTAAATATTGCAATTGTGTTTCTTTAAAATTGGCCGTAATCCATTTTTCTTTGCTTACTATCGAAAGCAACGATTGACCTTCTTTTACCATTTGTCCGGGCTGTAAAGTTCTCTTACCAACCCAACCGTCATAAGGCGCGGTAATTATCGTATAAGAAAGAAACAATGCTGCATTATCTGCCACAGCTTGTTTCGAAGCAATATTGGTTTGCATCGTAGGAACATTGGCCTGCGCCTGAGAAGTGCTTAAATTAGAAGACTGAATCCTGTCTCGCATTTCCTGAAAATGGGCTTGCGCCGATTCATAATCTGCTTTGACTTTCTCTAATTGTTGCGAGGTCGCTGCTTCGTCTTTTACCAAAGCCTGGTAACGTTCATATTCTAATTTTGTTTTCCAAAGATTGGTTTTGGCTGCAGCCAATTGCGATTCTCCAATTGCGGTTGAACTTGCTGTTGTTGCTACGTTTTTTTCGGCCACAACACTACTTTGTTTCGCGCTTTGAACATCGGCCAGCGCCACATTCAGTTTTGATTTGTATTCTCTGTTGTCGATGATTACCAAAGTATCTCCTTTATGCACAAACTGATTTTCATCAAAACGAACTTCCTGAACATACCCCGTAATTCTGGACATAATAGGCGTTACATATTGCTCGACCTGAGCATCATTGGTTTCTTCGTGATTTCTGTTGAATACATAAAACCAAATTCCTAAAATAATCCCACTTGCAACTAATATGCAGGCGATAATTGTTATTAATATATGAAACGTTCTGTTTCTCTTAGTTTCATTTTTTATCTTAACCATATACTTTAAATATCTATTTTCTTTATTCTTTTACTCTATTCTCTTGCTTCTATTCTCTTTCTTCTAAAACCTCTAAATCTCATTCGGCATTATTCCCGCAGTATGAAGCAATTCGTAATGTTTAAGAATAGCATCCAATCTGGTCGAAATCTTGTTGTATTTTGCCTGTAGTAAAGCATTATCAGCATCAACCATTTCAGTTATTAAAACCAGTTGATTGAGGTATTTTAGTTTTACGATTCGGTAATTTTCATTTGCCAGATCCAAAGCTTTATCTACCACCACAAATTTTTCGAGGATTTCCTGGTATTGGGTATGTTCTTTAAACAGCTTATCCTGAATTTCATCTTTTGTAATTTCAGTCTGCATTTTCTGCCATTCAATTTGTGTAGTCGCCTGTTCTACTTTGGTTTTGTTTTTATACAAAGCCGAAATATCAAAATGCGCCTCGATACCAATTTGTCCTAAAGTGTACAAATACGGATTTGGCGGAAAAAATTTGTAGTTAGGATAATAAAAACCATAATTCCCGAAAAAATTTACCGTTGGCAGATAATTTCCTTTAACCAACTTCAGCTCCGTTTTTTTGATATTTAATTCCTGACTTGCGATTCGCATTTCTTCGTTCTGAAAAGCTTTTTCTAAATAAAAATCATACGGATCCATACCATTCATTTTATCCATAGAAGCCGTAGTATCGATTGCCACTTCTTCATTTTCAGGAATCTGAATCAAAGTTTTTAAATCGTGCAATGCGATCTTTATATTTTTAGAATTTGTAAGCGAGTTCAATTCACGGTCCGAAAGTTGTAATTCAGCTCTGATAACTTCGTTTTTAGTTACTGTTCCGTGTTTTTGCAGGGACTGAACTTCTTTCAATCGGCTTTTTTCTTCTTTGATGTTTTCTTCAAAAATCTTCTGAAGCTCCATCATTTTGTAAATCGCCAGATAATTTGCTACCACTTCTAGCTCGATGTCATTTTGAGTCTTTTCGGTTTTTATTTTGGCAATTTCGTTTTCCTGATTGGCAATTTTAATCGCGTTGTTGATCTTATTACCGGCATAAATTGGCATTTTGAAAGTAGAATTGACCTGATAAATTTCAGGAATTGCCTTCGTTACTTCTTTACCATTCAGGAAACCGCTTCCTTTGAATTCTGTAATATTGGTAATTCTGGAGTACTCGCCGTTTAATTCGATATCCGGTAAACGAAGTTCTTTTCTTTCTTTGATGTTTTGCTCTGAAAGCGTAGTCTCTAATTGAGATCTAAGGATTTTTTTATTGTTTTCTTTAGCCAGTTTCACCGCTTCACTTAACGAAACCGAATGAATTTCCTGCGCTTGCAAACCATTAAATGTCAATACAATTAGAAATATCAACACGATTTTGAGAAAACAATCTTTTGTGGAATTTGTTGTTTTAAGGAACATGAATATTTTAAGATTTTAATACTGCAAAGTTCCTTCATTTTTTCGGTGACTGATAATTCTAAAAAGTCAATAACATATTCATTTCGGACAAATGTTAAAATTTTAATTTCCGAAAACGTTATATTAAAACACTGGAATGCAGCGCATTAAAAATATCGCATGATTTAAAGGTTTTACGCAGATTTAAAAAAGATTTAAGCAGAGTCTAGCAGATAATTATAAAAATAAATCGGCGTAAATCGGCGTAAATCTGCTTAAATCAGCAAAATCTGCGTGAAATATTTTTTTTAGCTCGCAGATTTAGCAGATCAAACAGATAAAATACATTAAAAAAATCTGCAAGAGAATAATTTTATTTGTCTTTTAAAATATTCTCACCGTTAAAGTAATCAGAAGGTCTTTGTCCGAGGAATTTAAAAAAAGTATTACTGAATGTCGGTACGCTACTATAACCTACTTCCTGAGCGACTTCTTTAACCGAAAGTTTTCTGTCAAGTAAAAGTTCGATCGCTTTTAGAATTCTTCGAATAGTATAATATTGAATGAATGACATATTAAGGTCTTTCTGGAATAAGCGATACAAAGAGCGTTCGCTATATCCAAATTGATGTGCAACCTCAGCAAACAAAATTGTTTCTCCCAAATTATTCTCTATATGCCTTAAAATTTTACTCAAACGCGGATCTTTGGGCTGTGGTAATTCTAAAGGTAAATTGGTCAGGCAAATTTGAGGCAATATTGCCTTGATCGCTTTGGCAATGGCAAAGTTTGGAGTTCCTTTTTTAAGATCACCATTCCAACGATTTGTAAAAAGCATCATTTGCAATAGTAAATTATTCACAGGATAAATACCTTCACTTTTATAAAATACGTCCTCGTCTTTTTCAACGGGAAAATACAAGTTACGCATTGTTACACTTTCTGACTTGGGATGAATACTATGTTCAACTCCCGCCGGAATCCAGATAAAATGTCTTGCCGGCAAAAAATAGGTTTTGGTTTCTGTAGTTACAAATACGACATCACCTTCGGCATATAGCATTTGCGCTTTATCGTGTTTATGTGTGGGAACAAGCAATTCTCCCATCAAATCATGATGGCAGTAAATGCTTTTTTTATCGGCATCTACTTTTTTGATGTAATACTTATCTAGTTTCTGACCGGAATGTTCCATTGAAGTAATTGAATATCTTTCTTGCGATATATAAATGTAGGGAAATTAAAAAAATTAAATCCCAATATTTTAAAATTCCAAAGCTGGATGAGATTCAACCGCAAAAAACGCTAAGTTTTTTAAAGTATGCTTTTTAGAAAATACAAAGTTCGCAAAGCTTTGTGTTGATCTAGCTTTGCGAACTTTGTGTTTTCTATACGTAAACTAAAATTAAATCTTAGCGAACTTTGCGGTTAAGCTATAAAAACAAAAAAGCCTTTCCGTTAAGAAAGGCTTCTTCCAATATTGCGGTCTGGACGGGACTCGAACCCGCGACCCCATGCGTGACAGGCATGTATTCTAACCAACTGAACTACCAAACCAACTGCGTTATTGTGAGTGCAAAAATACAACAGAAGTTGGATTATACAAGGGTTTTTATGAATTAAAATTAAAATATTTTTAATGAACTGATTTTAAATAAATTCCAATCTAATAAATTTCAAATTTCAATTGAATATCTACGAATTTGGGAAAGCCTAGAATTTTTAGTAAAGTTTTTTCGCACAATTTATCCATATTCTTTTTAAACATTACTAATGGTTTCGACAATTGAAACTTGATACATTATTTACCATCTCAATAATTCGTTTCCCAAGGTTAAAACCTTGGGCTATGTTTGAAATACTGTGAAGAAATTCAAATTGAAACCTCGGGCAATGACTAAAACACCAAAAGCACAAAACCAAAAAATCCGCAAAGCTTAAAAAAAAACTTTGCGGCCTTTGCGTAAATCTTAGCGCTCTTTGCGGCTAAACCTGGGCAATTGCTAAAATACCAATAAGCACAAAACCAAAAAATCCGCAAAGCTTAAAAAAAAACTTTGCGGACTTTGCGTAAATCTTAGCGCTCTTTGCGGTTAAACTCGGGCAATTACTAAAATACCAAAAGCACAAAACCAAAAAATAAGCAAAGCTTAAAAAAAACTTTGTGGACTTTGCGTAAATCTTAGCGCTCTCTTGCGGTTAAACTCGGGCAATTGTTAAAATACCAAAAAGCACAAAACCAAAAAATCCGCAAAGCTTTAAAAAACTTTGCGGACTTTGCGTAAATCTTAGCGCTCTTTGCGGTTAAACTCGGGCAATGACTAAAATACCAAAAGCACAAAACCAAAAAGTCCGCAAAGCTTTAAAAAAACTTTGCGGACTTTGCGTAAATCTTAGCACTCTTTGCGGTTAAACCTCAAAAACAAAAACGTCTTAAATCAAAAAAGCCATCCACAAAAGTGGAAAGCTTTTCATTGGTCTAACTACTAAACCAGCTACGAGTTACAAAGTCGTAGCAAAACAACACAACTAATCTTAGATACCGTATTTGGGCAAAAAAGCCTTTCTGTTAAGAAAGGCTTTTCCCAATATTGCGGTCTGGACGGGACTCGAACCCGCGACCCCATGCGTGACAGGCATGTATTCTAACCAACTGAACTACCAAACCTCTGCGTTATTGCGGTTGCAAAGATAGTACAGAATTTCATTTCTGCAAGTGTTTTGATAAAAAAAATTAAATATATTTTTAAATCTTTAGCCAAAGTTTTGTTTTTCAACTAAATATGTAGTCAATATTTTTTCAAAATTATCGCCCACATTGACCGGAACGTACTTAATTTGGTTCTTTGCACAAGTCAAAGCCAGTTTTTTAAAGTACTCCTCTGCCCTTTTTCCATATTCTGCTTTTACATTATCGGCAAAAATCGATACTTCTTCGCCAGATTCTAAGTCGATGAACTTTCTTGGTGTGTTATCAAAGTCAAATTTCAGCTCTGTTTCATTATCTACAACATGAAATAAAACTACTTTGTGTTTGTTGTGTTTAAGATGCTGCAAAGCATTAAAGAGCTTTTCATCATCTTCGGCCTGAAACATATCTGTAAATATAATGATCATCGAACGGCGATGCATTTTCTCTGCAATCTGATGCAGATACGTAATCGTATCGGTAGTTTTTTTGACTTTTGGCTGTTCTAATAATTGCTCCAGTTTATTGAGCAGCATTCTATGATGGCGATCGCTTCCTTTTTCCGGTGCATAATATTCGTAACTGTCTGAGAAAACACTCAAACCAACGGCATCGCGTTGTTTCTTTAAGATATTCATTAAAACTGCCGACGCTAAAACTGCAAAACCAATCTTCTTTTCATAAAAAGGCTGACCGGATTTTAGTTCAGGATAATGCATTGATGACGAATTATCGACAATAAGATGACAACGCATATTCGTTTCCTCTTCGTAGCGTTTGGTGTACAAACGATCGGTTTTTGCAAATAATTTCCAATCGATATGTTTGGTACTTTCTCCTGCATTATAGACTTTATGCTCTGCAAATTCAGCCGAAAATCCATGAAACGGACTTTTGTGCATTCCGGATATAAAACCTTCTACAACCTGATTTGCCAGCATTTCGAGATGCTGAAAACTGGATACTTTCTCTATTTCCGATTCGATTTTCATTCGGTTTCTTTTTTAATATTTTGTGCGCGGTACAAACCGTCTGTCGCCTGCAACAGCTTTCGTTTTAATATCGGACTAAAATTAGGGTTTTCTTTTAAGAATCGCTGTACTTCATCAAAAGCATATTTCGACGAATATTTCCCAATAGTATTATTCAACCAATCTTTCGGGAAGAAAATATCTCCCGTTCTCTGAATTTCTTCGACCAAATCTAATGAAAACCGGATATATTTTTGAGCACTTTCCTGACGTAAAGGATGATTGATATTCGCCAAACCTACAGCAACCCAAGATTCTTTCTCTCTATTTTCGTCGTCTTTTAATGACTTCACAAAAGCATCACGAACCAATTCATCTTTGAATAAAGAAGGGAGTAAAAATTCAAATCGCTTTTGTTTGTCAGGATTTGTGATTGTAGTTTTCGCTTTATTCAGTATTTCTGTTGCTTTTTCATGTTTAAATATAGCCAAATTCATTGCCATATTGGTGTAATCGTCTTCGTTTAACTTTAAACTTTGAATCACGTTTTCTTTATTCCAGATCGCATACAATTTGGCTTTACCAGCATCTGAATACGCAATCGAACTAAACAAATTAAACAACGTCTTTTTGATATTACTTGGCAAATTAGCCTGCAAACGTTCGTATAAAAGGTCTTCCAATTGTTTTTGTGTTTTGTTTTGTTGCTTCTCGGTCAGGAATTTCCAAAAGACATTGCTCGTTTGACTGGTAATTATTTTCAGAACCAATTCGTTTTCTTCCTGCTGAATTCCTTTTAAGAAACAATCAAAAGCTTTACTTGGCTCAACATTTCCCGTTAAGGTATTTTCATAAATATTAATGTATGTTGAAGCTCTTGCTACCTCATCTTTCAAACTCAAAACAGATTCTATATTTCCGTCAAGCGGAAAAACACCATAACCATAACCATTATAATTATAAATGATACTCAACGGTTTTTCAAGTCCAAGAGCGTCTTTTAGCAACAGGTTTTTATCTTTTATATTGACATTGATCACTTTTACCTGATCTTTATAAACTAAACCAATATCAAAAATCTGAGGCCACACATTTGCTGATTTATCTTCGGCTTGTTGATTTATCTCAAAGCTCGAAATTCTGTTTTTAGCATCGTATTCTATTTTATTGGTAAAAATGGCTCTTCCTGATTTATTTACCCAAACTTCGCTCCATTTTTGCATATCAAGCGGCGTTTCGGCATCCAGAATTTCAACCAGATTATTCCAGTCGGCATTATCGTTGGCGTATTTTTTAATGTATTTTTCGATTCCTTTCTGAAAAGCTTCCTTTCCCATCGAAGCTTCTAACTGACGCATCATTATAGGAGCCTTATTATAAATAATAGCTCCATAAAGTGATCCGGCATCTTTGAGATTCGCCAAATGTTGTTTTATAGGATGCGTGCCTAACGAACGATCTTCCGCGTAAGCGTTGGGATAATGCGCTGTTAAAAATTGTAGATTATGATTGACTTTCGGGAAAATCGGGTTCATGATTTTGTCTGCCATAAAATTGGCAAAGACCTCTTTCATCCAGACATCGTCGAACCATTTCATAGTAACTAAATCACCAAACCACATGTGCGAGGTTTCATGCGCAATGAGTTTTGCACGATCCAGTTTCTCGCTGTCTGTAGAGCTGTTATCCAAAAACAAGGTAGATTCTCTGTACTGAATCGCACCAACATGTTCCATTCCGCCATATTGAAAAACCGGAATCGAAGCAAAATCTAACTTTTGAAAAGGAAATTTATAATTGGTATATTTTTCTAAAAAGTCTACTGATTGTTGGTGTAAATTAAAAATAGTATCCACACTTACTCGAAATTTATCTGCATTGTTTTCGCGATACAACATCGTCATTTCACGATTTCCAGGTTTCTGAGTTACGCTTTTGAATTTTCCGGCAACAAACGAAAACAAATATGTGCTCATTTTATCTGATTCTCCAAAAGTATAACTTATAAAATCTCCTTTTTCAACTTTCTTTTTCACATCGGCACCAGCCAAAACCGTCCAGTCTTTAGGAACCGTTAAACTCAGTTTATAAGTCGCTTTAATATCGGGCTGATCAAAACATGGAAATAATGTGCTCGCACGATCCGGAACTAATAATGTGTACAAGAAATCATCATTTCGGTTTAGAGATAAGTTTCCCGCTATAAAAGAAATTACAACTGTATTTTTTCCTAAAATCAAGTCTTTAGCAGGAATAACAATATGTCCTTTCTCATGAACAATAGCGATATTTTTGCCATTACCCTGAATTGATTTTATATTTGAAGTTTTTTCTTTAAAATCTAAATATAAAGGTTCATTTAAATCAGACAATGTAAGATTCAAAGTCAAATCTGACTTGATTTCCTGCTGTTTTTGCTGCGGAATTTCAAACGAAAGTCCATAAATTACATTAGAGATTTGATGTTTTCGGAAAATAGCCAATTGTTCTGAAACGCCGTTCTCTAAAACAAGATTTTCTTTTTGTTTCGATTGAGAAAAACCAATTGTGGTAAATATAAGAATACAAAGAAGGCTGTAGAAAATTTTCATTTTTAAAGGAATGTTAGATTTGTAAAAATAAAAAAAGTTAGCCACGAATTTCACGAATTAGCACGAATTAAAATTCTTTTTATCACAGATTACACAGATTAAAATGATTTTTTTTAAATCTGTGAAAATCATTTAATCTATGGCAAACTTTTTAAACAATATCAAAGTAAATAATTCGCGTAATTAGTGGCAAAAAAGCATAAAAAAAGTCTGACCATCGCCAGACTTTTTCCAAACATACTAATTCTAACTATCCAAAAATAAAATTATTCAGTTTGTTGAAATGAAAAGCTCGTGTCTCCAGCATAATAATTATTACTCGCATTCGTAGGAAAAAGACTTTCTGTTGCTGTACTTGAGATATAAGCATAACCCGTTATTGTAATATTTCCTGCCACAATTGGGTAAGTTGTTGCAGATCCGTCCGTTTTTGTTCTTTTAATCCAGTCATCACTATTTACTGTTAAGAAATATTCTTTGTCCTTAACTAACTGAATGGGAACGATCGTTTTTTCGAAAGGCATATTTGCTATCGAGACATTCATAGTTTCAGATTTTATAACTGTTTTGGTCGCCACATCCCATAACGTAATTCTTAAGTTGATGTTTGCGTCTGGGATTTTTGCAAAAAATGACGTTATTTTACCCGTTACCGTTGGCTTAAAACTGAAACCATATTCGTAGATTCCTGAGTTTTTCACATCTGTTGCTTTTTGGCTAAATCCTGATCCTGACAAATATAAATCAAGAGGATTTTCGGCATTATATACAATTGGTGCTGCTTTGTCATCATCACTACTACAGGAAATGCTTAAAACTGCAAATGTCAAAAGTGTGAAAATTATTTTTAACGTTTTCATAATAATCTGGTTTGGTTGGTTTTTATTGTAGTTCAATAGATTGAATTACTTATCTTGTTTCGAAGATTATTGTTGAATATTAAAATGTGCACAAACTTCTTCATAACTCATTTTAGAATAATCAAGTTTTGCCGTTTTTGCAGTTGCAGCAGCAACGCCTCCCGGAATTAGGATATAACGCCAGCTAAGGCTTGTTGGCAAATTCACTGTTCCTACTCCACTATGTGTAAATCTGAACAATTTAATTTTCTTGGCAGTAGAAATAGCCGTAATAGTATTGGTAGTTCCGCCGGCATTTGATGTATACGGCAAGGTAAAAGTTCCTGATCCAAAAGACATATACACCAGTATGGTTCCTTTTGCAAGAATATCTTCTGATAATTGTGGCGCATTAATAAAAGTAGACATTCCCGGCGCGCCGTCTATAGTTTCTGCAATTGCTACCGGAGCAGTTATCCATGCGCTATAAATAACATTTGCTGTTCCTGTTGCCCCAGCTGCTCCTGCTGCTCCTGCTAGTCCGTCAACTCCGTCGATTCCGTTTGTTCCGTCATCGCTGCTGCATGAGATTGTAGAAATTGCGACTAATAAAAGTGTGAAAATGGTTTTTGAAAATTTCATAATAATTTTGGTTTTAATAATTCATTAAATGGTTCTTATTTAATTCAATAGCGTTATTTTTGTAAAAGTCAAATGATAGTTAAAGAAGCTTCTTTTTATATGATGACTGAATTACGAGACAAATTTGCAGGATTAAAATCAACCGAAAAACCACTAATAGACCAACAACATTTTAAATAGACAGACGACATAAAACCCGAACCAAATGACCAAAAAATACACTTGTATTATTATCGACGATGACGAAATAGACAGACTTACGGTGTTATCGTTTGCCAAAAAGTTTCCTATTCTGGATATTCTGGGTGTTTTTGAATCGGCAGAAGATGCGCTTCCATTTATTGAAGAACAAAAAGTCGACATCTTGTTTCTGGATATTGATATGCCTGGTTTAAGCGGAATTGAGTTCAGAAAAAAAACGCTCGAAATTCCGGTTTGTATTTTTATAACTGCACATCCTGAACACGCTGTTGAAAGTTTTGAAATCGAAACATTAGACTTTATCGTAAAACCATTAAAACTCGATCGATTTGCACAAACCATAAGCAGGATTGAAGAGTTTATGGAGATCAAACTCAAAGCATCTCTTTTTGAAGCCAGTATTGGCGGTGATACGATTTATATTAAAGAAGGACACGAACAAACGAAAGTCAAATTGCATGAAATCTTGTATCTCGAAGCCTTAAAAGATTATACCTTGATTATCACCGATAAAAAAAGACATTGCGTTTTATCGAGTATTGGCAATCTTTTGAAAGAAGACCATTTTCAATCCTTCATTAGAATTCACAGAAGTTTTGCCGTTCAGAGACAATTTATTCAGAAGATCAATTCAACCGAAATTATTTTAAACAACAATGTCGCCATTCCGGTTGGAAGAAGTTATAAGGAAAACCTAAACCTGTTCTCATGAAAAAAATGGGGTTCTTGTTTTTGTCCCTCATCAGCCTGACTGTTTTTGCGCAGGAAGAACCTAATTTGGCACGATATAAAACTGTCGATCAAAAACTAAAAGTATGGTTAAAATATACCGACACTCTTTTAGAAAAAGAAGATTATGCGAAACTTATATCTGCTGCTCAAAAGGGAGTTTCACTTTCTAAAAACAATCCTGCTTATCTTAGTCGGTTTTATCTTTACACTGGAACAGCTTATGAATTCAGTAATAACCAATATGAAAAAGCACTGATCAATTATGAAAAATCGTGGAAATATGCTCAAAAATCCCATCATTTAAAAAATGAGACATCGGCTTTAATGCGCCTTAATTACATTTATTATTCCATTCGAGATACTGTAAAAGGAAAAGCCTTAATCAATTACATTAAGCAAATTCTTGACACAACCAAAAGTAATTATTCAAAAGCTGTGTTAAATGGAAGTTTAGCCGAATATTACCAAAATAATTCTAAGTATGAAACTTTTATTGGATATCAATTAAAGGCCATAACTTATAAAAAACTCCTTAAAAAAGACAAAATAAATTTAGAGAATATTGGAATTTCCTATTTGCAAATTGGGAGCTCCTATACAAGAATGAAGCAGTACAGCAAGGCAATTGAATATTTAAACGAAGCAAAACCTTATGTTAAAAATTCTCCTTATGTAAATGCTTTTTTATGCAATTATTACTTGCAGAGTTTTGTCGCATTAAAAAAACCAGATAGTATCCAAAAATACTACAACTTAATTTACACTTATCCAACCGCTAAAGATTCGCTTTTTCTTAATTTGAGTTTTGCCAATCGAAGTATGTCTGACCATTACATAAACGAAAGAAAAACAAACACAGCCTACAATTATGCTAAAAAAGCGGTTTTGCTTGGACAAAAATCAAACGATGAAGAAATTTTGATGGAAGCCAATGCCGTATTAGGAACAGTTTTGTATGAAAAAGGAGAATACAAAAAAGCTATCGAAACCTTAAAAAAAGCTTCAACAAATGCCCTGACCTACGATAAGGAATCCTTTGTAAATATTAATAAAAAACTATCTCAAAGTTATGCCGCATTAGGGCTTTGGAAAGAGGCTTTTCATTATAACGAAATCTACAGCAAATCTAATGACGAAATGATGCAGGAATCAGCAAAACAAAGTATTGCCAATGCCGAAGCACATTATCAAAACAAAAGCAAACAACAAAAAATCAAAAACCTTTCGACTCAAAATACCATCAAAAACATTCAGATTCAGCAAGCCAAAAAGCAGCGTTTCTACTTAATTTCAGGATTAATTCTCGTTGGCATTATTGGATTATTATTGTTCAGACAAAACCAAAACCGTAAAAAAACCAATCAGAAATTACAGCTTTTAAATCAGGAACTTGACGAAGCCAATAAAATAAAAGCAAGGTTCTTTAGTATCTTAAATCATGATTTAAGAAGCCCCGTTTCAAATTTAATTCACTTTTTACACCTTCAAAAAGAAAGTCCGGAATTGATCGACGAAGCCACAGCTTTACGAATGCAAACCAAAGTCATTACCGGCGCCGAAAATCTATTAACCTCAATGGAAGATATTTTATTATGGAGCAAAGGCCAAATGGAAAATTTCAAGCCTCATTTTAAAGAAGTTCAAATTTCTATTTTATTCGAAGAAACCCAGAAACATTTCTCAGGAATAGAAAATATCCATATTTCATTTGAAGATCCTCAAAACATCATCTTAAATACCGATGAAAATTACCTAAAAACCATCATTAGAAACCTAACCGGAAACGCCATAAAAGCACTCGATAAAACCCCAAACGGAAAAATAATCTGGATAGCCTGGCAAGAAAACAACCAAACTTATCTTTCAATCACAGATAATGGCAAAGGAGGAACTCAGGAACAATTCAAAGCTTTATACGACGACTCAGAAGTTATAGGTATCAAATCCGGTCTGGGATTGCATCTTATTCGCGATCTCGCCACCGCCATAAATTGTAAAATAGAAGTAAATTCTCAGCAAGATTCAGGAACTACATTTACGATAAAAGTTTGCCACGAATTACACTAATTTTCACGAATTATTTTTTTTTACACCCATTTTAAAAGATTTAAGCAGATGGAAACAGATTTATTAATAACTAATATCAAAAATAAATCTGCTTTAATCTGCCAAATCTGCGTGAAAATTTCATCAGTATCAAATAAATAATTTGCGAAAATTTGTGAAATTTGTGGTAAAAAAATACCACATTTTAATTCGTAAAATTGAATGTTAAGCTCAAAGCAATTCGCGCTAATTCGTGAAATTCGTGGCAAAAAAAAACCTTTAAAATAAAAAAGGCTTGACTTTCTCTTGTTTATTGTTTACGCCAATTTATTTAAACACATAGGGACATAGCTTTACATTCCGAAAAAAAGAATACACAAAGAAACACCTTTCTTTCAGATAGCTATGTGTGTTCACACAAATGAAATGCCTTTTTATTACATTAGAAAAGCTATGTTCTTATGTGTTTAAAATATGCTCAATTCAATTTTATTCCAATAAAAAAGGCTTGACTTTCGCCAAACCTTTTTTATATAAATCATAATCTTACGATTACAACAAAGCGTCTAAACTATCTGCGTAGGTTTGTTTCGGAGCAACTCCTACTTGTTTTCCTACTACTTCACCGTTATGAAAAACCAAAACGGTAGGTATGTTACGCACACCATATTTTGCAGCGAATTCCTGGTTAGCATCTACATCGACTTTACCAACAACTACTTTACCTGCGTATTCTTCGCTGATTTGGTCAATGATTGGACCAACCATTCTACAAGGACCGCACCATGCTGCCCAAAAATCTACCATTACTGGTTTATCTGATTTCAAAACTACTTCATCAAAAGTAGCATCTGTTATTGCTAATGCCATAATTTCTTATCTTTTAAAATTATTGTCTGAATTGTTTTCGTTTTCAAACTAGAGTACAAATTTAAAAATTAAATACTAATGAAACACCATTATTAAATTAGTTTTAATTATAAATGTATTGTCATTTATTATACGATTCCCATATTTTTTAAAAATAAGTTATACCTTACAACATATCCAAGGCCATATTTTTAAAATAACGTCGGTTTTTTAACTTATCTTTAATGATCCAGAAAATTTCTTCGAGATGGCATCAACTTTACTTCATATAAAAAACTTCTTTCAATCAGTCCACTTTAAAAAATATGCAAAGCGTTTTGGCTTTTTTATATTAGGACTTATTGCATTACTATTAATTGCGTGTGGCGGATTATCCATTTATTTCAACCGAAATAAAACCGAAATCATCGCCAAGATCAACACAAAAATCAACGAAAACATCAACGGAAAATTCCACATTGGCGATTTTCATTATAAGTTTCTAACCGGTTTCCCAAACTTTACTTTAGCCTTAAAAGATGTCGAGCTCAAAGACAATCAATGGGCAACGCACAAACATACTTTACTGAAAGCTAACGAAGTCGAAGCGCGTTTGAACATTTGGAGTTTATTGCACAACGAAATCAACATACATAAAATCCTCATCAACGACGCTGATATTTATGTTTATAAAGCCGAAAACGGTTATTCGAACGCCGATATCTTTAAACCTAAAAAGAAAAAAACGCCCGAAAATAAATCTGATCGAGAAACGACAATTGATGAAATCGACCTCAACGATGTTCATTTTATTCTTGACAATCGGCTTGGGCATAAATTGTTTGATTTTGATGTTGCGAGTTTAAATACAAAAGTAAATTATGACGGAAGCGATTGGCAAACCGATGTTTTTCTGGATACGCAAATAAAGAGTTTAGCGTTTAATACCGTACACGGCAGTTTTGCCAAAGAAAAAGAACTCAAAGGAACTTTTAATGTTTCGTATTCCTCCAAAAAAGAAAAAATTGATGTCGTAACCCGAAATCTAAAAATAGGAACAGACTCGTTTGACATTATCGCATTTTTTAATCTTGCCAAAGGAAATGCCCTTTTCGGAATCAATATTGGGACTTCTATTTTATGGCAAAATGCGTCGAATGTACTGTCTGCCAATATCAGCTCGAAGCTAAATCGCTTTAATTTAAGTAAACCTATCGACGTAAATTGCGATATAAAAGGCGATTTTAATGCCGAAGGAGATCCCAGAATTGTCGTTCAGGCGATCATAAAAGACAACGAATTGAGTATTCCGGACGGATTAATCAAAAAATGTAATTTTAAAGGAATTTTTACCAATAATTTTAAACCAAAAGACGGTTACAACGACGCCAATTCGGCTATTATCCTGACGAGATTTGCGGGCGAATACGAGAATATTCCGCTTACGATTCCCCAATTAGCGATTAACAATCTCGAAAAACCATTGGCAACCGGAAACGTAAGTTCAGAGTTCGATATCGAAAGACTCAACCAAATCAGCAACGACAAATGGATTCAGTTTACGGCCGGTCATGCAAAAGCCAACCTGAAATTTCAGTTTGATATAGTCGATTTGTACATTACAAAACCCCGTTTTATTGGTAAAATCGATGTCGATGATGCCTCATTTCATTATATACCAAAAAATGTTCATGCCGTAAAAACCAACATACATCTTGATTTTACAGAGAAAGCTTTGCTCATCAAACAAATTACTTATAAACACAATAAAAACACGATTTTCATCGAAGGAAAAATCGACAATTTCCTGAACCTCTATTATGATGCACCCGAAAGAATGATCGTAAACTGGAAAATCTATTGCCCAAATATCGACTTAAAACAATTTCTGGGCGTTTTGGCGACTTCTCAAACCACAAAAGTCACTGCCAAAACCGCCAAAAGACCAACGATTTCGAACCATTTAAGAACCGTAATCGACAAATGTTCTGTAATAATCGACATCAAAGCCGATAACATCAATTATAATAAACTAACCGCGACCAATACCACCGCAACCGTGCAAATGATCGATTCGAGATTGGTCATAAAAAACGGTTCGCTGCAAACTTCCGGCGGAAGCATCACGTTTAACAGCGAAGTAAAACCAAGCGGAAAAAACTTTGCCTTTAGCTCCAACGCGCAGGTAAATCGTGTAGATATTGCGAGTTTTTTAAAGTCGTTCAACAACTTTGGCGTTACGTCTTTTAACCCTAAAAACATCAAAGGAAAACTCAGCAGTCAGGCCAATGTAACCGGATTCATCAATAGCAATGGCGAACTCATCACCAATTCTATGCACGGCAATCTAACGTTCAACGTCAATCAGGGCGCTTTGTTAAACTTTGAACCTATCGTAAAAATTGGCAAGTTTGCTTTTCCGTTCCGCGATGTCGAGAATATTACGTTTAGCGATTTATCCGGCAATCTTAAATTGCGCGGAGAACAAATCGATGTCAATAATTTCACCATTAGTTCCAGCGTCTTAAACCTCGATGCCGAAGGTATTTATTCCTTTGGCCGAGGCACCAATCTCGCCCTCACCATCCCACTCCGAAACTCCAAAAACGACATCAAACTCGCCACCAAAGCCGAACGCGACGCCGTTCGCGACCGAGGAATTGTTCTGCATTTAATTGCACTTGATGGTGATGATGGAAAAATGAAAATTAAATGGGGAAAGAAGGATAAGTAATATTATTTGCAACACTTTCCCGACAATCTTGTCATTATAAATAAACAAGCAAACAATCGTCAATTCACTCAATTTTGTCAATTCCGAGGAACGAGGAATCACACTAAAAACTCAACCAATCTTGTCTATCACGAACTAAGATAACAACCACTAATTCTCCACAATCTTGTCATTCCGAGGAACGAGGAATCTCCGTAAGCAACTCGCCAAAGATTTGCTTTTTTGGAATTTGTAATTTTAAATATTGGAATTTCAATTTTCAGGAGCAATTTCCTGCTGTCCACTATATCTTTTGTGGCGAACCCCGCCACAAAAGGATGCCGTTCCCATCAGGGCTAGGGCTTTTGTTTTCATAAGAAGTTTAGAAATATTAATTAACGCCAGTCAGAAATAATTGGTGTTTTTTTTATGGAAGAAAGTCAAAACTAAAATAATATTGATTTTAAATTATTATTAATGAGGACAATTGTAAGCGGCTCAATTTTCGACTAAAAACTACATTTGAATCAAGCATGTTTTAAAATATTTTTTAGTAACAAAATCCATTATCAAGAAATGAAATATTTAGCAGAAATAATTTTCGGAAAAGATCAAGTTAGGAAATTTCATAATAATGAACCTTTAGATGATTTTGAAAAAATCATCAACTTAAAAAAGTATACTTTCGAAACTTGGGTAGAAAGAAATGCATTTTATAAAGGAATTGGCGAAGCAATGGGCTGGCTTGAATTTGAAGTAATCAAGGAATTCGAAGAGAAAGATGGTAAAGAAGAAAAAGAAGATGATGATAAATTTGATTATTGGGCATTCATTGAGAAATATTATCCAAAGTATTCTCATTGCAACAGCGTTTTGTTAAGTGACATTTTAACTCGAAAATTTTATGGAGAAGAAATTAGCGAAAGCGATGAAGAATATATTAAAGATTGGGATGTTAGAAACGAATTATTTGAAGTAGATAAAGAATTACTTTGTAAGGCTTTAAAAAACTATTTCAATATTGCTTATCCTGAAAATCTTAATTCTTAAAAATTAATAAGAATAGTTAATGTGATTATATTTCACTAATATTAAGCTTCATTACCAAATTAGAATTTATAAATCATTTATCGCATTATTAAAAAATGTCTAAAATCATAAATGTTACTTGTGCAATTATTTTAAAGGATGAAAAAATTCTCGTTGCGCAAAGAAATGAAAAAATGAAATTACCTTTAAAATGGGAATTTCCTGGCGGCAAATTAGAAATTAATGAGAGTGAAATAGACTGTATAAAAAGAGAGATAAAAGAAGAAATAAATATCAACATCGAAGTATTACAAAAATTGACAAATAATATTCATGATTATGGTACTTTTAAAATCAATTTAATTCCATTCTTAGTTCAGTATATTTCTGGTGAAATAAAATTAGCAGAACATAAAGATTACAGATTACTAGAAAGATCACAATTATTAAAACTTGATTGGGCAGAAGCAGATTTACCAATCGTTGAAGAATTTTTAAAACTTGAAATATGAACCAAGGATTATATGAAGAATTAGTTACCAAACTGATAAACTACAAAATAAACGAATTAGATAAAGATACATTTCAAATAAAAAAAACTTCAATAGACAAAGCCGAAGCCTCTCAATTATTATCACAACATATTGGCAAAGTCATCAAATATGCATTAGAAAATCTACCTAGACAAAAAGAAATTGACTTAATAGATAATCAAATAAAAATTTCGAATAAAATAATTCAATTTTTAAGAGATGAATTAGATAAAGCAGAATTTGAAGGTGATTTAATTGAAACAGAAGGAAAAATATTAAACGCTGTTTTTACAAAAGTCGATGCTCATTTTAAAGACTTAGATCTACATTTAAAAGAAATTACACCTTACACTAGGCTAATTCATAGCGAGCTTTTTACTGGAGGAAATGCAGGAACAACTTTAGAAAGCGAATTACGAAAAGAAATATTATCATCGGATAAAATTGATTTATTAGTTTCATTTATTAAATGGAAAGGTATTAGAATTCTTGAACGTGAATTAAGAGAATTTACAGAAAGAGGAGGAAAACTAAGAGTAATTACAACTACATATATTGGTGCAACAGATTCGAAAGCTGTCGAATTCTTGGCATCATTAGAAAATACAGAAGTTAAAGTTTCATATAATACAGGAAATGAGCGTTTACATGCAAAAGCTTATTTATTTCAAAGAAATACAGGATTTCATACTGGTTATATTGGTTCCTCGAATTTTTCTCGTTCAGCTTTAACCGATGGACTAGAATGGAATCTAAAAGTTACGACTAAAGAAGTTGGTCATATCATTGATAAATTTAAAAAAACATTTGAGGCGTATTGGCAAAATGCAGACTTTGAATTATACGATGAAAGCATTCATTCTGAAAAATTAGTTGATGCTCTCAAACAAGGTCGATTTTCAAAAGAATATACTTTTACCACGGCTTATTTTGATATTAAACCTTTTCCTTATCAAAAGGAAATTCTTGAAAAACTAGAAGTTGAAAGGAATGTTCATAATAGATATAGAAACCTTTTAGTAGCTGCTACGGGAACAGGGAAAACTGTAATATCTGCATTTGATTACAAGAATTTCAGGAACAATAATAAATCCTCTAAATTGCTTTTCGTAGCACATAGAAAAGAAATTTTACAACAAGCAAAAGCAACTTTTCAAGGAGTTTTAAAAGATAATAACTTTGGTGATTTATGGGTTGATGGAATTGAGCCGAATTCTAATGAATATCTTTTTGTCTCAGTACAAACTTTAAATAATAGATTAAAAGATCTAAACCTTTCTCCAGATTATTACGACTTCATCATTCTTGATGAAGCGCACCACGGATCGGCTTCAAGTTATAGACCTTTTCTAAATTATTTTAAACCTAAAGTTTTATTAGGATTAACTGCAACTCCAGAAAGAATGGATAATGAAAATATCCTAGATGATTTCTGTAATCGTATTGCAGCAGAAATAAGACTTCCTGAAGCATTAAACAAAAAACTGTTAAGTCCTTTTCAATATTTTGGAATTACGGATAGTATTGATTTGACAAATGTAAAATGGGAAAAAGGTAGATATGTAGCAAGCGAATTAACAGCATTATATACTAAAAACAATATTCGTGTTGGGGAAATAATTACAAATCTTAATAAATATCTAAATGACATAAATGATATTCGTGCGATCGGTTTTTGTGTGACCATTGAACACGCTATTTTTATGACTGAAAAATTTAATTTGGCAGGATTAAAAGCAAATTATTTAACCGCTAAAAATGCCAGTGAAAGAGACAGAATTAGAGAAGAATTCAAGAAAAAAGAATTCAATTATTTATTTGTAGTTGACATTTTCAATGAAGGTGTAGATATTCCTGAAATTGATACTGTTTTGTTTTTAAGACCAACAGAAAGTTTAACCGTTTTCCTTCAACAATTAGGTCGTGGTTTGCGTTTAGCAGAAGGAAAGGATTGTTTAACTGTTTTAGATTTTGTTGGAAACTCGAGACCAGAATATGATTTCGAAAGTAAATTCAGAGCATTAATTGGCAAAACAACAACTTCCGTTCAAAAAGAAATTGAAGATGATTTTCCTCATTTACCTTTAGGCTGCTCCATTGTTTTGGAGAAAAAAACAAAAGAAACAATTCTTGAAAACATTAAAAAAGCTACTTCATTAAATGTAAATCAATTAATTACTAAAATTATAAATTTTCAACATCAAACTAATTTACCATTAACTTTAAATAATTTTATTGAATTATATCATATTCCTATTGAAACGATTTATAAAAAAGATAGCTGGTCAAGATTATGTCAACGAGCAGGAATAACTGATGATTTTGAAAACATAAATGAAAAACAAATTTATTCTGCAATAAGTAATAAATGGCTTTCTACAAGTTCAACGAATTATTTCAACTTTATTCTTAAAATAGCAAAGCAAGGATTTAATATTCATCTTGATGATTTTAGTGCTAACGAAAAAACAATGTTACTTATGTTGCATTATGATGTATGGCAAAATCATGATTTATTTAAATCATTAGAATTGAGCATTAAAGCAATTGGGAAAAATAAAATTTTAGTTGATGAAATTATTGAAGTATTAGAAATATTAATTGATAGAATTGATTTCAAGGAAATAGAAATTAAATTACCATATGATCAACCACTAAGATTACATGCGAGATACACAAGAGATCAAATTTTAGTTGCATTTGGACTAAGTAATTTTGAAAAAAAATCTTCCAGTCGAGAAGGTGTGGCAGAGAATGTTAATTTAAACACTGAACTACTTTTTATTAACTTAATTAAATCAGAAGAAAACTTTTCTCCGACTACAATGTATGACGATTATGCAATAAGTGAAACTTTATTTCATTGGCAAAGTCAAAATTCTTCAAGACCCGATATTGGTAGAGGTTTATCCTATATTAAACAACAAGAAAATGATAAGAAAATTTTACTTTTCATCAGAGAAAAAGCAAATGATGAAAAGGGAAATACAATGGGATATGTTTTTATTGGAGAAGGCAATTTCAAAGAATATGAAGACCAAAAACCAATGAACATTAAATGGGAGTTAAATGAGCCAATGCCAAATTATCTATGGAAAGAGTCTGCGAAAATGTCGGTAGGTTAATGTAAAAACATGATAAAACATTCAATCCTAGAAACTCCAACTGTAATTAATCCGCCTATTAAACTTATAGATATTATTTACAATTGTCCTGTTTGTGATTACGAAATTGAGATAGACATGTTTGTAGATGATAATAGCTTTCTTAAATGTGATGGATGCGAACACATTACCAAATTTAGAATTAAGAAAATCTAAAAATGTAGATTACTTTACAATTGCAACGGAGTTACTTGCGGAGATTCCTCATTCTTCGGAATGACAAAACAGGCGGAAAAAGCAAAGTAAACCACAAAATAAAAAAAGCCACTTTTCAGTGGCTTTTCTCATTCTTACTTATTCAACATCCAAATAAGGATTTAGAATTTCTGCTAATTCATTCAACCAATAAAAACCGTCTTCGACTGATTTTGTATCGATTTGCAGAGTTTCGCATTCTCGCATTAAAGACATGGCGAGAAGATAATTTACTCTTCGAATTGCTTTTGCGAAATTTTCAGGATCAATCGCTTGGTTGAAAAATTCGGTTAACCGCAATTCTGTTTCTTTTGAAAGGGTGTTTACACTCATAATCTTGCATTTTAGGAAATATAAAACCCGCGCAGGTTAGGTGTCCTACGCTGCAAGAGCGTTGCAGTTGTTTCCAATACCGCCACCATACCACACGGGCACAAAGTTTTTCTGAGATCATAAGTTCTTGCATTTAGGACTGCGAAGATACCAAAAAAACTCTTGGGATTTGTATGGTTTTTCTATCTGAATATAAAAGATTAAATTTAGTTTGCTTGTTGCTTCGGGGCTTCGACTAAGCTCAGCATGAAATATCGACTTTGCTCAGCATGACAAAAAATACAATAAAAAAATCTGTTTTTATCCGCGTTTTCACGAAGTGAATCCGTTAAATCCGCGTTCGATAATAACATTTCACAATCGCCAGGTCTCACAAAAAAAGGCTTAAAATTTTCCAACATTTTTTCATAATGTTTTATTAACTCACTTGGCTTTTCATTCTAAAAAAGATAGCTTTGAGAAACAATCATTAAATATAAACCGATTATGAAAATTCAAATCAACACCGACAAGAACATCGAAGGACACGAAAGATTAGCAACTTATTTTTCTGAAGAATTAGAAAAAGGTTTAGCTCGTTTTGAGGAAAAAATAACCCGTATTGAAGTACATTTTGGCGATGAAAACGGAGAAAAATTCAGCTTAAACGATAAAAAATGCGTGATTGAAGTTCGTGTAGCCAATTTGCAACCTTTAACCGTAACAGACCACGCCGATACGCTTGAAAAAGCTTTTAGCGGCGCTCTTGCCAAAGCAAAAAAATCTCTTACGACGACTTTCGAAAAACAGAAAGCGTTTTAATCAATATACAAACAAATGCAAATGGCATTATCTCTAATTAAGATAATGCCATTTTTTATTTTAATAAAGCGTTCATTTCTTCCCAATGCAATATTTTGACTTTTTCGCTAAGTTGGTTCGCACTATTGACCATTGCTTTGGCGATATCGCTCGCCTCTATTCCTTTGTATTTCTTCATTCCACCCACAAACAAAGGATTGATGAATTTGAATATCCCAATAAATACTTTTTCCAGAGGTCTGCTTTCTTTTCTGTCTCCTAAAATCATCGATGGTCGAAAAATATGCGTATGATCAAGATTCAAGTTGATAATATCCTGTTCGGTTTCGCCTTTCATCTTGGTGTAAAATATCGACGACTTTGCGTTTGCTCCAATTGCCGAAACTAGAAAAACTGCTTTGGCACCGTTTTCTTTGGCCAATTTCGCCGCCAAAACCGGATAATCATGATCGATTTGATAATATAGTTTTTTATCGGGTGTTTTCTTTTGCGTGGTTCCAAGTGCTATAAAAACTTCATCAACTTGAATGCCTTTTACAACTTCGGGCAATGAATTAAAATCACCTATCAGAGTTTTTAGTTTTGGATGCTGAATGTTAATTGCTGCCCTGACCACGATTGTTACTTGTTCGTAATTGGCATTATTCAACAACGTTTCGAGAATATACGATCCTACCAGTCCGCTTGCTCCGTATACAATTGCTTTTTTCATAATAAGGCGATTTGTTTCCTCGAAGTTAGAAAATTAAAACTTAACTTTTTGGATTGAGTTGTTTAAACACATAGAAACATAGGATTTGTAAACTTAAAAAAAGGCATTTCATTTATTTTAAAGTCACATAGCTATGTGTCAAATCTTGATTTGTATTTAATTCTCTTTTGTTCATTCCTAAATCCTATGTCTCTATGTGTTTATTTTTTTTCCTCTCGCAGATTGAGCAGATTTTAATTTTTAATCTATATTGTCTATTTTTTTTAAACACATAGAAACATAGATTCTAGCAGTTTAGGAAAAGACATTTCATTTGCTTAAACACACATAGCTATGTGTCAAATCTTGATTTGTATTTAATTCTCTTTTGTTCATTCCTAAATCCTATGTCTCTATGTGTTTAAATATTTCTCCCGCATATTGAAAAGATTTAATTTCTAATCTATGCTCTTGTTGTTTTTAAATAAAAGTACGATTAACATAATAATAACGCTTTTCGGGATTGTAAGAAGTAATTTTGCAGTCCCAAAAAAGCAACTTGGTTTTTGAGATAAACCAAGCTTCTTAATTGAGATTATTCATTACAAATTATTTAAAATTACACTTATGAAAAAGCAACTACTCGTATTATTAATCGCAATATTTATAGGTTTTGGTTCCAATGCGCAAACAAAATCATCGGAAACAAATGTGCTGGTTTTGATTTATTCTCAAAACGGCGGAACTTACAAAATGGCAAAAGCAATTGCCGATGGAGTTCAGGAATATCCAAATACAAAAGCGACTTTAAAACGTGTTCCATCTATAAATCCAAAAGAGAAACTAAATGCTGATGTAGAGAAATTACCTGTTGCAACGATCGAAGAATTGGCCAATTATGACGGAATCGCTTTTGGAAGTCCGGTGCATTTTGCGAATATTAGCGCTGATATGAATTACTTTTTCAGCCAGAGTATTCCGCTTTGGACTTCGAGAACTTTAGAAGGAAAACCGGCAACTGTATTTATGTCGGCAGGATCTGGGGCAGGAAAAGAAGCTGCGATTTTGTCTTTCTGGAATATTCTTGCCTCCCACGGAATGGTGATCGTACCAACCGGAATAATGGGAACGGCTACTTTAGACAAAACGGTTCCTCAGGGAAATACGCCTTTTGGAGCGACTTCATTGGCCGGATCTACAGGAATTCGCCCGTCGCAAAGCGAATTGAATCTGGCTAAAGAACAAGGAAAAGCTTTGGCAAGAGTAGCTTCTGGATTGAGAAATACAGAGAATATAAAATCCGTAAAAACAACTTCGGTTGAAAGTAAAAGCGATATCAACAAAACATTAAAAGACAATAATATTGTTATTCCTGAAGCACCAAAACCAGTAGGGAATTATGTTCCGTTTACGATTTCGGATCATAAGGTATATATTAATCAGGTGGCTTTGAAAGACGGAAAGATCCTAAATCCGGGTAAAGTTGGCGCAACAGTTACAGAAGATCAGGCAAAGGAAGCAACATACCAAACGATGCTGAATGTATTTGCTGTTCTAAAAGAAGCTTGCGGAGGCGACTTGAACAAAGTAAAACAATGTGTGCAACTAACAGGATATTTTAATACCACTCCTGAATATACGCAACATGCAGGACTTATGAATTCGGCTTCGAATTTGACGGCTTTGGTTTTTGGAGAAAAAGGAAAACATGCGAGAGCAACGATTGGCGCAGCTTCGTTGCCGATCAATTCGGCTGTAGAAATTCAGGCGATTTTTGAGATTGAATAAAAGAAAATTTTACCGCAATCCCGATAGCTATCGGGAGCAAAGGATTACGCAAAGGTCACAAAGCTTTATGAATTACGCTTTGCTTTGAGATCGCAAAGTAATTAGAAAAAATCCGTTTTTATCAGCGTTTTCGCGTTAGCGAATCAGTAAAATCAGCGTCTAATTTTTGACGCAGATCAAACAGATTTACTTCGTAAAAACGCGGATAAAAACGGATTTTATTTGCAATGATTTTATTTTTTAAAAGCTTAACTCTCTGACATTCCCCATAGGGATAAAACATGCAAGAGCGCCACTATTGGTGCGACTGCGTTACCAATCAATTCGGCTTTAGAAATTCAGGCGATTTTTGAAATTGAATAAGGGTTTATTGGTTTACAAATGGGAATAAATTTGGGAACGTTTTTGTGTTGTCCCTACGGGACAAAATTGTGATTCGCAAATTGTTTTTCTACCAACATGTAATCTCTACGAGATATTTTTTTAGTGACTATATTATATAGAAGAGACTTCACATTTTATAAACATTGCCAACGTTTTCAATCGCTCGAACACAATATATTTTTCACTATCCTTATCCCACGCCTGAAATTGTGGGTAATAATTGAAAATATTGATATTTTAAATAATAACTCCGTTAGGAGTTAAATATTGGTAGAAAAAAACATATAGTAAGTATTAATGTCCCGTAAGGGACTACACGTATATTTGTTATAACACAATCGATGTTTTTTGCGTGAGGGATAGAAGCTGGCTACCGAAGTAGCGCGGATAGCCCGACAGCAATAAAAAAAGGGGCCGACTAAGCGATTTGCATAGTTGGCCCCTTTTTTTATTGGTGGCACGCCCAGATTATTATTGACGTAATATTATGATTTTGGCAACGGAGCTCCAACGGCGATATCGCAACGATGTCCGGGTTTTCCGTGAGCAGGATTCATTCCGTCTGCTGTGGCTACTTCTTCGGTACTTAATAAGGCCGGAACCGCATTGTTTGCAGGTGGCGTCACGGTAAAGTTTTGCGAAGTGCTTCCGCTTTGGGCCGTATTAGCAACAGGTTGTTTTGCTGCAGGAGAGTTTAAAGGTGCTCCAACCGGAATATCGCATCTGTGACCGGGTTGTCCGTGCGCAGGATTCATTCCTTTGGCAACTTTGGCTGGCGTTACGGTTGTTGTGGTTACTTGTTGCCCTGCGTTTACTTGTACAGGTTGCGCAGTTTGAGTCGTAGTCGTTTGCCCTTGCGTTGGAGCCGAATTTAATGGCGCACCAACGGCAATATCACAACGATGTCCGGGTTGTCCGTGTGCAGGATTTATTCCTTGCGTTGCTCCCATTACGGTATTGGGATTCGTGGCAGGATTTTGAACTACCGGTTGCTGTATTTTTGTGGTGTCTTTTGCTAATCCTAGTTTGACTAATTCAGATGTTGGTGTATTTTCCTGTGGTTCCAGTTCTTTCTTGCAAGAGGTAAAAACTAAGGAAGTAACAAATATTGAGGTGATAAGTATTTTTGGATTCATGATGTAAATTTTTAAAGCTCTCAAATATACTGGTTTTTGTAAAGTTTTCCACCATATAAGTGATATAAGATAATTTAAGTTTTGCTTTGCTTTGTAATATAATCTCGCAAAGGCGCAGAGTCGCAAAGTTTTATTTTCTTTGAGACTTGGCTTAACTTAAATTTTAAGTTTTTTAAATTTTTGCTTTTAGAATTTCGCGAAAAGGCGCTAAGTTTTAAAATCGGCAAGGGAAAAAACTTTGCGACTCTGCGACTTTGCGCGATTAAAACGAATCCCAATAAAAAACTCTGCATCTTTGAACCTACGTCCCTTTGCTCCTTTCAAAAGATTTTTTGCTAACTTTAAATCCAAATAAAACCTCTCATGAAAAAATCAATTCTCCTCCTATTATTCGTTGCGACTTTTGCAAATGCACAAACTTCTGAAAAAGACAAAGTCAATCAAACCCTTGATACCTGGCACAAAGCGGCTGCTGATGTAAAATTCGACGCTTACTTTGATTTAATTGCCGAAGACGGAATTTTCATAGGAACTGACGCTACAGAAAACTGGACTAAAAAAGATTTTAAAGTTTGGGCAAAACCCTTTTTCGACAAAGGAACTACCTGGAATTTTACAGCTTTGGAACGTCATATCTTTTTTGACAAATCAGGAAAAATTGCGTGGTTTGATGAATTGCTAAATACTCAGATGAAAATTTGCCGTGGTTCTGGTGTCTTGGTTAAAGTGGGGAAAGAATGGAAAATTCAGCATTATGTTTTATCGATGACGATCCCTAATCCAGAAGCAGACACTGTTACTAAGATAAAAGCGCCTATCGAAGATGTTTTGATTGCGAAGCTTCAGAAAAAATAAACAATTTTGGGTTTTGTTTTTATAATCCTAACTTTTCTAGTGGTTTAGAACATCTGATATCAAATTAATTATAATACAATTGGCAATTTTATCCGTAAATTAGAAGTTCAAAATAAGATAGTCTCAAAAAAATGGATCGAATATTACAAAATTGACTAAAATAAAAGATCAACCTCTATTTTATTAGCCCTGAAAATCAAAATCTTTATTTTTTTTTAACTTTGACCCCAAAAAAAATAGGGTTCAATAAAGTATCTGAAAAATGAAAATAGAAAAACGCTGGGTCATTTCCTTTATTATTATAAGTATTGTTTGTATTACCGGTGCATTTTGGCCAACTGTTACTCAAAACAGTTACGTATTATCTGAATTTGGAACAACAGATCATATTGTTCCTGCCGATGTTGCCTGGATGTTAACCTCCTGTTGTCTGGTTTTGATCATGACTCCGGGATTATCTTTTTTCTATGGCGGAATGGTGGGCAGAAAAAATGTGATCTCAACCATGTTGCAAAGTTTTATTTGTTTGGGCGTTGTAACGCTTTTATGGGTTGTAGTGGGTTTTAGTTTGGCTTTTGGAGATCCTGTAGGATTTGGTTCAGGCGAACACTTTTACAGCTTTTTCGGAAATCCAACAACATTTGCTTTTATGGATTATGTGGGCGTTTTGCCTCATAAAAAATTAGCCAGTACAATTCCGTTTATGTTATTTGCTTTGTTTCAAATGAAATTTGCGATTATTGCTCCGGCAATTATTACGGGTTCGTTTGCAGAACGTGTTCGATTTATATCGTATTTACTTTTCATCAGTTTGTTTACCATTTTTATTTATGCTCCTTTGTGCCATTCGGTTTGGTATCCTACAGGAATTTTAGGAAGTTATTTTGGCGTGAAAGATTTTGCCGGAGGAACTGTAGTACATATGAGTTCCGGATTTGCTGCTTTGGCGGGAGTTATTGTTTTAGGAAAAAGAAAAAATAGCGCTCATATCCCAACCAATATTCCGTTTGTATTATTAGGAACCGGAATGTTATGGTTTGGATGGTTCGGGTTCAACGCTGGATCTGCTCTTGCTGCCAACGGAACTGCCGCAATGGCTTTTGCAACGACAACAACTTCATCTGCCGCTGCGATGTTAACCTGGGTTTTCTTTGACAGAATGAACGGAAGAAAAGTTTCTGCTCTTGGTGCTTGTATTGGGGCTGTTGTAGGTTTGGTTGCCATAACGCCAGCTGCAGGATTTGTATCAGTTCCTGAAAGTATGTTTTTTGGGTTTGTTACGGCTTTGGTTTCTAACTCGGTTGTAAATTGTCGTTTCTCTAAAAGATTTGATGATACGCTCGACGTTTTTGCCTGTCACGGAGTTGGTGGAATTATGGGAATGATCCTAACCGCAATCTTTGCTCATGGCGAAGATGCAAGTTTATTGCACGGAGGCTGGAATGTTTTTGCACACCATATGATGGCATTGGTTTTGGTTTCTATCTTTACTTTCTTCGGGGCTTATTTCTTGTTTAAAGTAACCAACTTTATTATTCCGTTGCGTGTCTCTGAAGAAAATGAACATATCGGTCTTGATTTATCGCAACACGATGAAACGCTTGATCCTAAATTAAAACCTATTACTGAGGCGCATTACGGGTAAAAAAGTTTGCCACAGATTTCACAGATTAAAATGATTTTTTTGATTAATCGTAAATATGAATGTGTAGTCCCTACGGGACATGTCTAGCGTGGTAACTATTATTTTCTACCAATATTTAACTCCTAACGGAGTATATCTCGTAGAGATTAAATATTGGTAAAAAAACGACCGTAAGTTTGTCCCGTAGGGGCTACACTAATTAGACAATTATAATTAAAAAATCATTTTAATCTGTGAAATCTGTGGCAAAAAAAAACAGCCAGGAATTTCGATATTTTGTCCACAATACATACAAAAATGAATTCGCGAAAATTAGTGTAATTCGTGGCAAAAAAGAACATCCATCATTAAAATTCGTGGCAAAAAACTTTAAAACCCAATTGCGCTATTTTCATTCGTTTATATTCCTTAATTTTGCTGAAAATTTTTGTAAAAGTGGGAAGTAAAAATAAACTAAAAAGATTCAGAGAAAACGAAACATTTCAAAACGTTTTTCAACCAACCAGAGAAGAAGTTGTAGGCGATTTAATGCCTTTGAAAGGAAAATGGAACTCTGATTTCTTTAAAAATGATAATCCATTAGTTTTAGAATTAGGATGTGGAAAAGGTGAATATTCTGTTGGATTAGCAGAAAGATACCCTGACAAAAATTTTATTGGTATAGATATAAAAGGGGCGCGTTTCTGGAGAGGTGCTAAAACTGCTGTAGAAAACGAACTTCATAATGTTGCTTTTATTCGTACTCAAATCGAATTGATCAACCATATTTTTAATGAAAATGAAGTGGATGAAATCTGGATTACTTTTCCGGATCCACAAATCAAATACAAAAGAACAAAACACAGAATGACAAACTCAGAGTTTTTGAAATTGTATAAAAAAATCCTTAAAAAAGACGGTGTTGTTAACCTAAAAACCGACAGCGAATTCATGCACGGTTATACTCTTGGATTGCTTCACGGTGAAGGACATGAGGTTTTATACGCGAATCATAACGTGTATACAAACGAAGGAAGTCCTGAGGAAGTTACTGCTTTTCAGACTTTTTACGAGAAACAATATTTAGAAATTAACAAGGCAATTACGTATATTCGCTTTAAAATTAAAGACTAATTTAATTTTAAGAACGTTTTTTCCAACCCATTAAATAACTGAATGGCATTACTTACCCCATTACTTTCAGGTTTTATTGCCGCTTTCATTGGGATTATTCCGCCAGGTTTAATCAACATGACAGCAGCTAAAGTGAACATGAAAGAAGGAAAAAAGAACGCTTTATGGTTTGTTGCCGGTGCGATTTTAGTCATCTTTTTTCAGGTTTCCCTAGCGGTTCTATTTGCTCAGGTAATTGACAATCGCCCGGATGTGGTAACGCTTTTACGCGAAGTTGGGTTTGCAATTTTTTCGATTCTAACGATTTACTTTTTGTTTATCGCTAAGGAACCTAAAGCTAAAAAATCGAAGATCAAAAAGAGCAGCAAAAAAAGCCGTTTCTTTTTAGGAATGTTACTTTCAGGCCTGAACTTTTTCCCGATTCCCTATTATGTTGTGGTGAGTGTTACGCTGGCTTCTTATCATCTTTTTGCATTCGAAAACAACATTATTTTCACTTTTGTATTCGGATCTGTTTTGGGTTCGTTTGCTGCTTTGTACAGCTATATTGGTTTCTTTGGAAGAATCGAAAAGAAAACTGATTACCTCATGCGAAACATGAATACTATAATAGGAAGCATCACGGGATTAATTGCTATTGCAACGCTTTTTAATATCTTGAGTTACTACTTTGGGTAAAAATATTTTCTAAAGATTAAAATTTAGATTTTATAATATTGAACCATTAAGAGATTAAGAGAAATTAAGCCCGACTTTATAAAACTTCACTTTCTTAATTGTTTTTTCAATAAAAAGTTACACTTTGCCTTAATGAACCTTAATATCTTAATGGTAAAATAATCTAAACATATGGCTGAAGATAATTTTTTTGAAAGAGTTTATACGATCGCCAGACAAATTCCGTACGGAAAAGTAACTTCTTATGGCGCTATTGCGAAAGCTTTAGGAACGGCTCGTTCTGCCCGAATGGTGGGTTGGGCAATGAATGCCTGTCATAATATGGACGATGTTCCGGCTCACAGGGTCGTAAACAGAAAAGGGCTTTTGACTGGAAAACACCATTTTGACGGAACTAATTTAATGCAGCAACTTCTCGAAAGTGAAGGTATTGTTATAAAAGACAATCAGATTATAGATTTAGAAAAACATTTTTGGGCGCCAGAAATTGAATTTTAATGGGGTTAGTTTCACCATATAAGTGATATAAGTTCATTTAAAGTATGGCTTGATTTACTTTGTCTTTTTAATCGCGCAAAGTCGCGAAGCCGCAAAGTTTTTTATTCTTTTTAAGTTTTTCTTTGCGACTCTGCGACTTTGCGCGATTAATAAAATAACTTCACGACTTTGCAAGAGATTTATGTACAATGCTTAATATGAACCTATATCACTTATATGGTTCAAAAACCTAAATCAAACAAATCACAAAGCTCGTTTTATCTTCATCGGTTTGGTAGCTTAAGTAACCGCCGTGTGCTTCTATAATGTTTTTAGAAAGTGTTAAACCAATTCCGGCGCCATCTTTTCTGGTGGTAAAAAAGGGCAAGAATACTTTGTCTCGAATTTCCTGATCAATTCCTTTTCCGTTGTCTGAAATGGTGATAAAAAAGCGATTATTTTCTGTGTAACTTGATAAGAACATTTTCTTTTCGGCCTTTTCTTTTAAGGCATATATACTGTTTGTGATTAAATTAATAATCACTTGTTCCATTTGGTTTTTGTCAATCAAAATAGATCTTGAACTATTAATATCATTTACTAATTCGATATTTTCCGCTTTCAAAATTGGACTCATGATTCGCATACAATCTTCAAAAAGTACATTTATTGGCGTCATTTGTTTCGTTGGCGTTGGCAACATGGCGAGTTTTCGGTAATTTTCTACAAATACCTGCAAGTGATCACTTCGATTTATAATGGTCGAAATACTGCTTTTTATGTCATCAAAATCATCTTCTTCTAATTGTTCCTGATCGACAATTTGAAGAAGATTCTGCGAAAGTGCACGAATTGGCGTCAACGAATTCATTAGCTCATGCGAAATAATTTTCATTAAATTGATCCAGGCTTCTTTTTCCTTTTTCTCAATCACACGCTGAATACTATCCAATAAAATGATAAAATATTCTTTTTCGTATGTTTTTGTATAGGAAGTCTGCAACATAAAAGTCTGCAAATCCTGATCTTCAATTTTAATCGAAATTGCTGATTTTAACTCTGTAAAACCAACATTTTCAATTTCATCGCAAAGTGATGGCAAATAGTTTTTAAGATAATTCCAATGACTTACTTTTGGAACTTTAAACAAACTCGAAAAACAATCATTCATTAAAAAAATACTCCAATCGTCATCTTCTTTCTCTAGAATTAAAGCTGCCGTATCAATATTATTTAAAATCGATTGATAAATAAGCTGTTTTGAAGTTTGCTCTTGTTGCTGAAATTTTAACTTATTGTATAAAAGAGATAAATTCTGAAAATTTTCCTTTTTTTGTTGTTCCGGAAAATTAGTTGAAAAATCATTTTGCAAAATCGAAAGCAAAATTTTATCATAAAACGAGGATTGCTTTTTGATATAAAAATACATTTCAGAAAGCATTAGCAAAACAAAGAAACCAACTAAAACAGCATTGTAATACAATCCTTTGTAAATCAAAAAAACACAAAAGAAAAAGGGTATCATAACAAACAGAACCCTTACAAACAAAGCATTATAGAATTTCCAGTTTTTCATTGTTTCATTTTTTTATACTTAATAATGCTGAAAAATTTAACCGCAAAGGTCGCAAAGGATTTACGCAAGGTTCGCAACAACAGCTTTGCGAACTTAATAAAGCCAACTGCAAACACAGCAAAAAAAATACTTTGCGTGCTCTGCGGTTAAATCACACTGTGTTTAAATATTCTTTAAATCGTATTTCTCGATTCTTCTGTACAAAGCTGCTCTTGACAAACCAAGCTCTTCAGCTGTTTTACTGATATTTCCGTTGTGTTTGAAAAGTATTTTTTCGATCGCATTTTTTTCCATTTCAGATAACGGGTTTTCATCATTTTCCTGAATTTCCTCAAAATCAAGAATATCTAAATCGGTTACGGCAATTGTATTATTATCTGCTAAGATTAAGGCGCGTTCGATTTTATTTTCAAGTTCACGAATGTTTCCTTTCCAAGGATATTTCTCTAAATAAGATCCAACATTTTCTTCAAAATGCCAGTTTTCCTGATTGTATTTTTCTGCAATTTTATCCAGAATAAAGTGTGCCATTGGTACAATATCATCTTTTCGTTCGCGTAACGAAGGCAAATAAATTTCCATCGTATTTATTCGGTACAATAAATCTTCGCGAAAGGTTTTGTTTTTAACCTCAGCTTTTAAATCACTGTTTGTTGCTGCAATAATACGAACGTTTAAAGGTCTTGCTTTACTTTCGCCCAAACGCGTAACGGTTTTGGTTTGCAAAACATGCAATAATTTGGATTGCAGATGAAGCGGAATATTACCTATTTCATCCAAAAAAATAGTTCCTCCTGAAGCGGTTTCGAATCTTCCTGGCGTATCTGATTTCGCATCTGTAAAAGCTCCTTTGGCATAACCAAAAAGTTCACTTTCGAATAAATTGTCACTCAAAGAGCCTAAATCAACATGAACAAAAGGCTGTGTTTTTCGTTCTGAATTCTGGTGAATAAATTCGGCAAAAACATATTTTCCCGTTCCGTTTTCGCCTAAAATCAAGACATTCGCATCTGTTTTTGCAACTTTTTCAGCAATCGAATAAGATTGTTTTATTTTTAGAGAACTGCCAACGAAATAATTTTTCTCTACTTTTTCTATTACAACCTTTTTGCTGTTTTTTCTGCTTTCGGCGACAGCCTTGTCTATTATTTCGAGCAACTTTTCGTTATTCCAGGGCTTCAAAACATAATCAAAAGCACCAATTTTTATGCCTTCAACGGCAGTATCAATTTTACCAAAAGCGGTCATTAAAATCACTACTGTTTGTGGCGAAAGCGTTTTAATTTCTTTGAGCCAATGAATGCCTTCTCGCCCATCTTCAAAACCAATTCGATAATTCATGTCTAATAAAACCACGTTTATTTCATTTTCATTCAAAATAGAAATGATTTTTTTGGGATTATTTGCTGTAAAAATCGTCTCGAAATGTTTTTTGAGAATCATTTTTGCCGAAAAAAGAATTTCTTCCTGATCGTCAACGATTAATATTTGGGCTAGTTTTCTTCGCATGATATCTTTTTTTGTTCGATAATGAACGGTCAACTGTTCATTATCGAACAGTCCTTTTTTTGAATGGTTTCTAAAGCTTCTTTAAAATCAATACTTTACAAATAATAAATTTTATGGCACAGTATTTACCTATTGACTATCAGTAAATTATTAAAGAAATGGACAAAGTAATTCCTCGTAAAAATAGAAAATTTAGGTATCTCACAATAGCAATTGGAGTTTTTTTAGTTTTGGCAACAATCATCTTTTTTTCGTTTAACACCAAAAGAAGTTTAAATGTAAAAGCCGAAGAACTAAGTATTCAGAAAGTTGAAAAAGCTTTTTTTGAAGATTTCGTTGTTTTTCAGGCCAAAGTAGAACCTTTGAATGTAATGCTTGTAAATGTTACTGAAGGTGGATCTGTAAAAGAGATTTTTGTAGAAAATGGTGCGATGGTTACCAAAGGTCAATCATTGGCCCGTTTATACAACCCAAATACTGAATTGAATTACCTAACTCAGGAAACAGCAATTATTGAGCAAATCAATAATTTGAACACCGGAAAACTAAACATTAGAAATCAGGAATTAAATTTGACAAAAGATTTAGTTTTGATCGAACATGATTATAATGATGCTAAAAGGTTGTACGACATGAATGCACGATTATATGAAAAAGAAGTGATCTCGAGAAATGACTGGAATAATTTCAAAGAAAGCTTACGTTTTCAGGAGGAACGCAAAAGAACGATTCAGCAAAGTATTCAAAAAGAGAAACAAACGAATCAGGTTCAGATTTCTCAAATCAATAATTCAATCCAAACCATGGAAAAAAGTTTAGATATTTTGAGAAACAATAAAAAGAATTTCCTGATTATAGCGCCGGAATCCGGTAGATTAACATCGTTTCAACCGGTTTTAGGAAAGACATTTCAGGCTGGCGAGAGCATCGGAAGAATAGATTCTAAACAGGGCTATAAGCTAACAGCAGATGTAGATGAATTTTATCTGGAAAAAATACGCGAAGGCTTAAAAGGTCAAGTAGAATTTAAAGGTAAAAATCTTGAAGTTCTGGTAACCAAAGTAATCCCAGAGGTTAAAGGCGGACATTTTATAGTAGAATTGGCTTTTACGTCTAAAGAAGATATTGCATTACAAGACGGATTAAGTTTTGGCGTAAAACTAATTTTATCAGAGAAAAATAAAACTCTTGTTGTGCAAAAAGGAAGTTTTAATCAGGAAACAGCAGGAAAATGGATATTTGTAGTAAAAGGAAACAAAGCTATAAGAAGAAATATAAAGCTAGGACGTGAAAATCCTTCGTATTACGAAGTTCTGGAAGGTTTGAAAGAAGGAGAATCTGTGATTACCTCATCTTATACGGATTACAAAGATATCGAGGAGTTGTCGATTAGTTCTCAGTAATAGTTTTCAGTCGCAGTTTTCAGTCGCGGTCGCGGTCGCGGTTTAATTCACAATTAATAATTCACAATTAATAAAGTTTCAATCATCAATCAAAAAATACAATCAATAACAACTAAAATTTTAAAACTATGATAACAATTCAAAATTTAACCAAAGTTTTTAGAACAGAAGAAGTAGAAACGGCAGCTTTAAGCGGGATTACTTTAGAAATTAAAAAAGGAGATTTCCTTACTATTATGGGACCTTCGGGTTGCGGGAAATCGACTTTATTAAACATCATCGGACTTCTGGACAGTGCTACTGGTGGAAGTTACAAACTATTAGACCAGGAAATGGTGGGTTTGAAAGAGAAAGGAAGAGCTGTTGTTCGTAAAGAAAATATTGGTTTTATATTTCAAAACTTCAACTTAATCGATGAACTTTCTGTTTATGATAATATCGAGCTGCCTTTGCTTTACAACAATGTAAAAGCATCGGATCGAAAACAAAAAATTGAAGCGATTGCCGAGAAGCTTAATATCTCACATCGATTAAAACACTTTCCACAACAACTTTCAGGAGGACAACAACAAAGGGTTGCAGTTGCAAGAGCTTTGGTAAACGATCCTAAAATCATTCTTGCCGATGAGCCTACAGGAAATTTGGATAGTAAAAATGGTAATGAAGTAATGGAACTTTTGACAGATTTGCATGCAAAAGGTGCCACAATTTTGATGGTTACGCACTCTGATTATGATGCTTCGTTTTCGCAAAGAACGATTCATATGAAAGATGGTGTTATATTCTCTGAGCGATTAAATCAGAGAAATGTTGATGTTTTTATGGACGCTAAATAATCACAAAATGATAAAATTTATTGTAACCGCAATCTTATTTCTAGTGGGATTTGTTTGCAAAGTACTGGCAACGATATAAAACCAACAGGTTTTTAAAGCAACTATAATAATATAAAAAATACAACATGATTTTTAACTGGTTTAAAATATTCATATATCATTTAAAACAAAACAAATTGTTTTCATTTTTAAATGTTCTAGGGCTAAGCATTGGAATCGCCGGAGTGATTTTCGCCATTTTATACTGGAATAACGAAAATACATACGACCAATGGAATCCTGAGACAGAAAACGTGTATCAGGTACTGAATAAAATTGGGGCAACTGGAGATATCTGGCCATCAAGTACAATTCCTTTTGGAGTTACCTGTAAAGCAACAATTCCCGAAATCGAATCTATTTGCTTTTTTGATAGCTGGTATTATGAGGAGATAATAAAATATCAGAATCAAAAATGGATGGGTAAAAAAATTATAGTCGCTGATTATGACTTTTTTGATGCTTTTCCTTTTCCTATTGTAAAAGGGGCAAAAAAAGACATCCTTAAAGAAAAAAATAGTGTAGCCATTTCAGAAGACGAGGCTAAAAAAATATTTAAAAATGAAGATCCTATTGGCAAAATCGTTATAAATGATAACAAATCTTATGTTATAAAATCTGTTTATAAAGTTATGAGCCCTTCTTCTATTGAACCAAATTATGTTTTTGGAGGCTTATTAGAAGATGGTGACGCTAACAACTGGGGAAATTTTAATTACACCCTGATGATTAAAGTGAGGAAAGGCACTAGTGAGGAATCACTTTTGAAGAAGATGCAAAATGTAAATTTTGTTAACAGAACCATGAAAGACGCTAAAGCAAATGGTCAGACACCTGAAGAATATGTGAAGGAAAATGGCGAGGTTAAGGTTATTCTCGATCCCTTAGACAAGGCACGCTTGTATGGTACAAAATCTACTGCAGGAGTCAATTTTCCAGAAGGAAAAGGCAATCTGCAATTGCTCTACATCATGGTAGGTTTATCTATATTGATTTTAATTTTATCACTTGTAAACTATATTAATCTGGCAACCGCTTCTGCTGTTAAACGTGCTAAAGAAGTAGGTGTCCGTAAAATTGTAGGGGCAAGCAAAACGCAAATCATAGCCCAATTTATATTCGAAACGGCTATTATTGTTGTTTTAGCTATTCTTTTTGCTCTGGCAATAGTAGAACTTTCTTTACCATACTACAATAACTTCCTAAGGAAATCTTTGACCATGAATGGCAGCGAATTTTACCTGCAGCTTATTTTTATCTTTGGATTAGTAATTGTTCTTGCAGGCATATTCCCGGCGGTTTATATTTCAAATTTTGAAACTTTAAAGGTTTTAAAAGGCAACTTCTCCAGAAGCAAAAGCGGTATCTGGATTCGAAATTCAATGTTGATTTTTCAATTTGGTATTGCTGCCTTTTTTATCATTGGCGCCTTGATTGTCAACTCGCAGGTAAATTATATGATGAATAAAGATCTTGGTTTTACCGGGGATCAGGTAATCAAAATTCCTTTAAAATCTCCAGATCGCAATAAAAAAATACAACAATATCTGACTATAAAACAAGAACTCCTTAAACTATCCGGTGTTCAGGACGTATCTACTTTTGCAGGTTCTTTTGGTAATAGTACCAATTCAAGTTCCGGATTTACATACAATGGTGTTTTTGTACAGCCTAGAAACGTTGATATGGATTTTGGTTTTCTGGACATGATGAAAATTAAGATTGTAAAAGGACGCGATTTATCTCCAAAATATGCTTCGGACACAATTAGCAATTGGCTCATAAATGAGACACTCGCTAAAACACTGGGACTTAAAAACCCCATAAACACGATAATAAGTTCCGGTTGGGGAAATGAAAAAGGAAACTTGAAATTTAAAATTGTAGGAGTTGTTAAAGACTTTCACATTACAGGATTTCAAAATAAAGTTCCGCCTATGGTCTTTATCAGCATAAAAACCTTAAAATGGAATAATTTTGACAATATTTATGTAAAGGTTTCTCCAAATAATTTAACCGGAACTTTAGATAAACTAAAAACATACTGGGAGAAAAACATCAATCAGGATTATCCTTTTCAATATGAATTTGTAAATAAGGGATTTGCCAAAACCTATCAGGAACAGGTAAAACAGAAAGATTTATTTTTTATTCTGAATCTTGTAGTAATCATAATTGCCATTTTTGGACTATTCGCTTTAGCTTCTTTTTCGATGGAGCGACGATTGAAAGAAATTGCGATTAGAAAAACATTGGGCGCCGAAACTGATGCTCTGCTAAAAGATCTTTCAAAACAATATGTTGTTTTTTGCCTAATAGGTTTTGTAATTGGCATCATACCTGCTTACATTTTATTGCAAAAGTGGCTGGAGGATTTTGCTTTTAGAATCAATGTTTCGGTTATTCCGTTTAGTATTGCGCTGATTTCTTTGTTGGCTCTGACCTTAATAATTGTTTTAACAAAAGCCTATCAGGTAACTAAAATAGACATCTTGAAATATTTAAAATACGAATAAGCTTGTAGACCATTTTTTTTAAAAAAACCCGCCAGATCCATTAATCTGGCGGGTTTCTTTTTTATTCTTAAAACAACAGAATCTTGCTTGCACTTATTTTATAGCAACAGAATCTGAGTAAAGCAATTTATCTAATTGCGCGTCTCTGTCATACACATCCGGATAAAAACCAATTTCTCCTTCATCATTAACCCACGCTGTAAAGTAACCAATATAGATTGGGATTTTAGTTTTAAGCTTACAAGTTGTCTCTTTCTCCCCACTCATTGCCTGATCTATTTTATCAACAGGCCAATCCGGATCGTCTTTTAAAATAGCAAGAGCCAAATTTTTTGCTTCTTTAACATTAATACATCCATGACTAAAAATACGTTTTTCAAAATCAAATAAACTCTTAGCCGGTGTATCGTGCAAATAAATATCATTTGGGTTTGGGAACATAAATTTAACCAATCCCAGAGAATTTTTAGGTCCGGGTTTTTGACGAACATTTCCGCCATTCCATTCCATATTATGATCTGCCAGATAATTTTTATCTTCGGCCATTTTGAGTTTTAATTCATTTTTAATAATACTCTGCGGCACATACCAATAAGGACTAAATACGATTCTGTCCATCATTCCGCTAAAAATCACTGTTTCAGTCATCCTGGTTCCAACAAAAACATCCGAAACCAATTCATATTTACCATTTTTCACATACACCAATCTAAATGATGGTATGTTAATCATAATGTATTCACTAGCTTGTGCCAAGTTAGTTGGTATCCATCTGCAGCGTTCCATATTAAGCATAATCGTCTTAATACGATTTCCAACTGGCTCATTCATTTGGTTGATATGATCTCTGGTAAGTGCATAATTTAACTTAAGACCGTATCTCTTTTTATATTTTAAAACACCTGCCATCATCTCCTCATCGTAGACATCTCTTTTAGAATCTTGTGCTAAATCTCCAACTACAAACAATCGTGCTCTTATTTGTTTTACAGCCACTCCACTATCAAAAGGCTTTAAATCCTTATAATTTAAGCTGTCTATATCTATTTTTGTCCATTGCTTATTTTGCTCAATAGTTCGATATTTTTTCAACATTGCTTTAAGCTTATAATATTGCCCAAACAAAAGATTTTCATCTTTATTTAATCTTGCGGGATCAACTATCAATGAATCTAATATCTTGGCATACGAAATACTTTTTGCCGGCAAAAACCAACCAATTTTCTTTAAGGTTGCAGGATCAACACCAGAATATACATTACTGGCATAAAAGACATACATATTAGATAATAAAAGTTCTGTATCTATCTGAGGAAGTTTATTGGACACGTTTTCATTAAAAACATCATCGACCAAATCCATATAAGGCATAGTAGCCTTGATACCCTGGTCACCCAATAAACGTACTTTATGATAGAGTAACGAACCAAATTCGCTGACTCTTTTATCATCATGCCAGATTGCACTGTATTCTTTCTTTTTATACAGATCTAAAACGTCACTTTGGTACTTTTTTAATTTGGGATATTTCTTGTAAAACTCAGTAATCGATTCCGCATTAACAGTAACTTTTGATACGTACTTTTTGATTAAAAAAGTATTTTCAGACCCCGTCATTTTACTTTTTATTTCGATTTCCTTTCCTGAAGATTCAAAGGAAAACATCAAAAATATAACGGCCGCAATAACAGGTAAAGAAGTAAAATTTCGCATACTTTTTAGATTTAGATTTTAGCAAATAAATTTTATTAAAAAATAACGAAAAACCATAATTTACCTATTAACAAGTTTTCAGATATTTTTAAAAAACAGTAGAAATTATAAATTTAGGGTACTCAAATATAGCGAAGATTATTGGAATTTTAGTCAACCTATTCTGAAAATTTATCGTAAAATTCATATGTTTTAGCTCAAAAAGAATTCTTTGTATAGAGGAGCAGGTGAAATGGTGCCAACATTTTTTTGATATAAGAAAGTAAATACAAACAATAAGAATCATTTTGACTAATCTCAATATCAATAAATACAATTTAAAAGGGTTTGAATCCGAACATAATCTGTTATCTTTGTAGTCTGAAATCAGTTTAAATAAACACAATGCTTAAATCGATTTCTTTCAATAGAAAACAGTAGATTAAAATGAAATTAGATAGAAAAGAAATTCTTAAAGCTCTAGAGACAATCACTATAGCTGGCGAAGGAAAAAATATGGTTGAAAGTGGTGCTGTTGCCAATGTAATAACTTTTGGTGATGAAGTTGTAGTAGATTTAGTTCTGCATACGCCAGCAATGCACATTAAAAAAAGAGCTGAAGACGATATCAAAAAAACAATTCTTGAATTGGTATCTCCTGAGGCAAAAATCAAAGTAAACATTAAAGTTGAGGCAAAAGAAAATCCTAACGAAATAAAAGGAAAAGCTATTCCGGGAATCAAAAATATTATTGCCGTTGCTTCTGGTAAAGGTGGAGTTGGAAAATCGACTGTTACTGCGAATCTTGCTGTAACACTTGCTAAAATGGGTTTTAATGTTGGTGTTCTTGATGCAGATATCTACGGGCCTTCGATGCCTATTATGTTTGATGTTGAAAACGAAAAACCAATTTCGATTACTGTTGACGGAAAATCAAAAATGAAACCTGTTGAAAGTTATGGTATAAAAATACTTTCTATTGGTTTTTTCACTGCTCCAAGTCAGGCGGTTATCTGGAGAGGTCCAATGGCTGCAAAAGCTTTGAACCAAATGATTTTTGATGCTGATTGGGGAGAATTAGATTTCATGTTAATCGATTTACCTCCAGGAACGGGAGATATTCATCTTTCGATCATGCAATCATTACCAATTACCGGTGCTGTTGTAGTAAGTACACCTCAGGCTGTGGCTCTTGCCGATGCTAAAAAAGGTGTTGCTATGTTTATGCAGGACAACATTAATGTTCCTGTTTTGGGAATTATCGAAAATATGGCGTACTTTACACCAGAAGAATTACCTGACAATAAATACTATATCTTTGGTCAGGAAGGTGCAAAAAACCTTGCCGAAGATCTTGATGTTCCATTTTTAGGAGAAGTACCAATTGTACAATCTATTCGCGAAGCGGGAGATTTTGGTCGCCCTGCAGCAATGCAAACGGCATCAGCAATCGAAACTGTTTTTGAAGAAATAACCAGAAATGTTGTTCAGGAAGTAGTAAACAGAAATGACAATTTACCTGCAACAGAAGCCATCAAAATTACAACTATGGCAGGTTGCTCAGCAGTTAAGAAATAATTAGATAATTGAGATACAACTAATGAGATGATTTGAAAATTAGATAATTAGACAATTTTACTTCAAAGTGAATTTTCTAATTATCTAATTTGACTAATTACCTAATTGATAAAATTATGACAACAGAAGAATTAACAAACAACGTATTATTAGCTCTAGAAGAAATCAGACCTTTTTTAAATTCTGACGGTGGAGACATTACTCTAATTTCTATAGACGACGACAAACACGTTAAAGTTCGACTTGAAGGAGCATGCATTAGCTGCAGTGTTAATCAAATGACTTTGAAAGCAGGGGTTGAAACTACAATAAAAAAATATGCACCACAAATTGAAACTGTGGTTAATATAATGTAATAAAAAACAGTATTTTTTCTATTTTTTAGATTTGAATATTTAACAGGAATAATAGCTCTTTGAAGGGTTTGATTTCTAAATATTCAAAAATAAAATAAAATTAAAGTTACTTATTACGAATTTAATAAAAAACAACATAAAGATTTAAGAGTTTCCGTTAAGGAATTGTTACATATTTAACTTAAATTTGTCACATAACCCCAAAACCTTAAATTTATGAAGAACTATTACGCTCTATTTTTATTGTTGTTTTTTGTTTCTGTAAGTTATGCCCAGCAAACCACACAAACATTAATTGTTGACAAAGCCTGGCTAAATGAAGCAGAAGAATGGTCAGATTTTAAATACGCAGGTCAAATAGTATTTTCGACTAATGCAAGTGATGAAGAAGGCTCCCTGAGAATTGGTAATTATGACTTCTTATTCGATTTCTGCAACGGAAAAGCCAAATTTGCAAACAAAGCTACTTATAGCACTGCAGAATTTAGTCATCCAAGAAAAGTATCTGTAACAACAGACAAGCAAGGTGTAATGAATTCGACTTACGAAGGAACTTTAATCTTTCAGGCAGACAAAGATTATTATTCTGTAATTGCTTTTGTAACGATACTAGAAAAAAACGGAAATACCCTTGGTGTAAAAATGCGTCTTAAAGAAGGTAATAAAAAAGAATACGCATTTAGTATAAAAAATAGTTAATGTAATTAGGGATTTTTTCACGTTATAAAATCCTAACCAGTAAAATTCCAAATAATTAAAATGGATGTATTAATAAAGATTAAAGATCGAGAAGGAGTTATACACGAATTACAAGCTCCAACTGATATGGCAATGAATATAATGGAGTTATGCAAAGCATACGAACTTCCTGTTGAAGGAACCTGTGGCGGAATGGCCATGTGTGCTTCTTGCCAGTGTTATGTTCTTAATGATGTTGCATTACCAGAAATGGGAGATGAAGAAGAAGCTATGTTATCGGAAGCATTTTATGTTAAATCAAATAGCCGTTTAGGTTGTCAGATTCCAATTACTACCGAGTTAGAAGGATTAGAATTAGAATTAGCACCTGAATATTAAGCTATAAATTACAATATTTTTAAAATTCCAAATTCCAATTATAGCAATTGGAATTTGGAATTTTTTTTTGGGATTTATATAAGTTCACCTGGATCAAAAGGTTCAAATTCTCTTTCAGGAAATGCTTCGGTCAGGATTCCGGATGAACACAACCATGTAATGGTTTCTTCAAGTGTTTTTCCTGTTTTGTAGATCATTTCGCTATTTCGCGGCAAGATAAAATATTCTCCTTTGTAAAGAATAATTTCATCTCCATCAAAAGTATCACCAATTCTAACAGAGTTTAATACTTCTTCTTTTGTCAATATTTCTTTTCCTTCATCCCAAAACCAATATTCACTTATACGATCTTTCCATTCAGTATCTGTTAATATTATGTTTTCCGGAAGATAAATTCTAACATAGGTTCCGCCGAGAATTCCGCTTCCGTATGTTAAAACATATTGTTTGTAATCATCGTCAAAAACAATATTTAAGGTTTTTTCGCAGGCCAGGATTTCTTCTTTCTCAGCAAGGAATAAATCTGTTTTATTGGTTTTATAGTTGGGGATTATTTTATAGTTATCGAAGTTCATCAGTTTTTTTGTATTTATAAGCTAAGATAGGATTTAGATTATTTCTTTAAAACTTTTTAATCAAATTTCATATTCAATTTCTCCAATATAAAGTAACTCAAATTTTGAATTAATTATTGAAACTGGTTTTTCTATCTGATCTTTCGAAATGAACACGATCGTATTTATACTCTCCAGATTTTGATTCTTTGATCAACTTTTTGCTTCAACAATCCATTGGTCAGCATAAGAATATTTTGAGAATTTTTCTTCAAATGAAACATTTTCATTTTCAAAACCGCTTTCCATAAAGTCATGATCTAAAAAATTCTCACTTTGAGATCTTGCAAATTCAGAGATATATTTATCTTCTTCCTTTATATCATCTTCTTCATAATACGTTTCATTTTCACCTAAAAAATTAAAACATTCCGCTTCTGATCTAAATTTACCAAACCAAAAATGGCTAGTTTCTGTTCTCATGCCTTTACTCTTTTATGATTAAAACAAAAGTATTATTTCTTACTCAAAAACTTTTAAACACTCCAACAAAAAAACCGCAATCACATTACTGCAATTACGGCTTTTCCTTTATAACAATTTTCTTTAATCTCTGATTATACCAAACCAGCTGCAATTAAATATTCAGCGATTTGAATTGTGTTTGTTGCAGCACCTTTTCTTAAGTTATCAGCAACAATCCACATGTTTAATGTATTTTCCTGGCTTTCGTCACGTCGGATTCTTCCAACAAAAACATCATTTTTACCTTCGGCATATAGTGGCATTGGGTAGGTAAAAGTATCTAAATTATCCTGCACCACTATTCCATCCGTGTTATGCAAAATTTCACGAACTTCGTTTACATCAAAATCATTTGTAAACTCAACATTTACAGCTTCGCTATGTCCACCTACAACTGGTACACGAACAGCAGTTGCCGTAACTCTAATCGTGTTATCCCCAAGGATTTTTTGAGTTTCACGAACTAATTTCATTTCTTCTTTCGTGTATCCGTTTTCTTCGAAACTATCGCAATGTGGAATTGCATTTCTATGAATTGGATATTTATAAGCCATTTCTCCCTGAACTCCTGCGTATTCGTTCTCTAATTGTCTCACTGCTTTTACACCTGTTCCGGTAATGGATTGGTAGGTAGAAACAATGATTCTTTTTATATTGTATTTTCTATGCAATGGTGCCAAAGTCAAAACCATCTGAATAGTGGAGCAGTTTGGGTTTGCAATAATTTTATCTTCTTTTGTTAAAGTATCAGCATTGATTTCCGGAACAATTAGCTTTTTTGTCGGATCCATTCTCCAGGCCGAAGAATTATCAATAACTGTAGTTCCTGCTGCTGCAAATTTTGGTGCCCACTCTAATGAAGTATCACCTCCAGCTGAGAAAAGAGCGATATCCGCTTTTAAATCAACTGCTGTTTGCAACCCAACAACTTTATATTTTTGACCTTTATATTCTATTTCTTTTCCTACTGATTTTTCAGAAGCAACAGGAATTAACTCAGTAACTGGAAAATTTCTTTCTGCTAAAACTTTAAGCATTATTTCGCCAACCATACCAGTGGCACCTACAACGGCTATTCTCATTTTTATATTTTTAGTATGAATTAATCTAATTTACTCTGCAAAAGTAGCTATAATAAAAAACAAAACAAGGTGCTTCACAAAAAATAACAAAATGTTACAAATCAAACAAAAACAAAAAAACCGTCCCAATTAAGGAACGGTTAAATTAGACTTAGTGTAGCGGTATATTATTTATTTTTTAACAGATCTCTAATCTGAATAAGTAATTCTTCCTGAGTTGGTCCTGCCGGCGGTGGCGGAGCAACATCTTTCTTTTTTGCATGGTTTATTCCTTTAATGATTAAGAACAAAACAAAAGCAACAATTAAAAAGTTAATTACTGCCGAAAGAAACAAACCGTACTTAACGCCTCCAAAAGCGGTCAGCTCCTCGATAGTCGATAAATGAGCCGCATCTAATGCCGGTTTTAGTATTAAAGGTGTAATTACATTTTCAATTAATGAGCTTACAATTTTACCAAAAGCAGCTCCAATGATCACACCCACAGCCAGATCGACTACGTTGCCTTTCATTGCAAATTCCTTAAATTCTGAAAACATCCCCATAATTGTTTATTTTAGTTTATAATTAATTGATATCGAAAATACGTAATTTTCTGCATAATTTCATAATTCTATCTAAAAAATACCCTTTTTACGCGTTGCGAAATACTGGTCATGATCTCATAAGGAATTGTTTTTAAAGCTACTGCCATCTCCACGACCGTTGGATTTTCTCCAAAAATAATTACAGGATCGCCTTCTTTACAATCAATATGAGTCACATCTACCATGAGCATATCCATACAAACATTGCCAACAATTTGGGCTTTTTGATTTTTAATAACAACATATCCAACCAAATTTCCCCATAAGCGAGAAATACCGTCAGCATAGCCTATTGGGATTGTTGCAATTTTAGTTTCTTTCTCAGCCATGAAACGTCGGCCATAACCAACGCTGTCGCCGCCAGGAATCGTTCGAACCTGAGAAATAATGGATTTTAATGTCCCTACATTTTCCAGGTATTTTTGTTCTGCCGGATCGTTTGAAACTCCGTACAAACCAATTCCTAATCGCACCATATTATATTGTGCATCCGGGAAATTGCTGATTCCGGACGTATTCAAAATATGGCGAATTGGATTAATATTTAATACTGAAATTAATCGGGACGATAATTTTTCGAATAAATTAATTTGCGAATGAACAAAATCAAAATGTCGTACTTCATCACTTGTTGCCAAATGAGATAAAACACTTTTTACTTTCACCGTTGAATTTCCTTTTAAAGTCTGAATCAATTCGTCCAATGTATTTTCCTCAAAACCCAAACGATGCATTCCTGTGTCTAATTTTATATGAATCGGAAAATCTTTTAAGTTCTTTTCTTTGGCAATTTTAAGAAAAGCTTTCAAGCCTTTTACGCTATAAATTTCAGGTTCTAAGTTGTATTGAATAATCGAAGGAAAACTGGTCGATTCCGGATTCAAAACCATAATTGGCAATTTTATTCCGCCATTTTTCAGTGAGATTCCTTCATCGGCAAAAGCCACACCTAAATAATCTACCTTATGATGTTCAAGCAATTTAGCAATTTCCAATCCTCCGTTTCCGTAACCAAATGCTTTTACCATAACCATCAATTTGACGTTATTGGCTAATTTTGATTTATAATAATTCAGGTTATGACTTATTGAATTCAGATTAATCTCGAGAATTGTTTCATGTGTTTTTTCTTCTAATAAAGAAACAATCTCTTCGAACTGAAATGATCTTGCTCCTTTTATCAATATGGTTTCATTTTCGAAATTCAGGCTTTCAATATGAGCAATAAATTCAGCTGTATTTTGAAAGGTAATACAATTAGAAAATTGATCTGCAAAAGATGAGATGGTTGCTCCAATAGCGATTACTCTGTTTATATTATTATCAGTAATTAATTGCGCAACTTTAGAATACAGCTCTTTATTAGAGAATCCGCTTTGAACAATATCTGACAAAATAATAGTTTTTGAAGCATTCTTTTTTTGTTGGCTTTCTAAAAAATCGAGGGCAATTTTCAGCGATTCAAAATCAGAGCTGTAACTATCATCAATAATACTGCAATTATTGATTCCGTTTTTTACTTCCAGGCGCATTTGTACCGGATACAGATTCTGAACCCTATTTTGAATAGTTTCAGAATCATATTTAAAATAAAGCAAAACGACTAAACAGGAAACAGCATTTTCTATAGAAGCTGAGTCACTAAACGGAATTTCTAAATCGAAGTTTTCTCCTTTATATTGGTATTTAATATTGGTTGAATCGCTTTTATTCTCTCTTTTCAGAATAAAAACGTCCGCAGAAACATCTGTAAAACTCCATGAAAAAAGATCCCTTTCTTGTAATGGATATTTAGTACAAAACAAAGTCAGACATTGATCTACAAGTAGATTCTTTTGATAAATTATTACTGCTGACTCTTTGAATAATAACAATTTCTCATTGATTTTTTGCTGCTGGTTTTCAAAACCTTCATCATGCGCAGAACCAATGTTGGTTAAAACACCAATGGTAGGCTTAATGATTTTTTCGAGATTGACCATTTCATTAACCGTCGAAATTCCGGCTTCAAAAATTCCTAAATTGTGTTTTTCATTAATAGCAATTAGGGATAACGGAACTCCAACTTGCGAGTTATAGCTTTTTGGACTTCGAATTATATTAAAATCGGGGCTCAACAAGAAATTAAGCCATTCTTTTACTATCGTTTTACCATTGCTTCCGGTCAATCCGATAATGGGAAAATGAAAAAGATTACGATAATATGCGGCAAATTCATGCAGTGCATTAAGCGTGTTTTTTACTACTAAAAAATTGGCTTTTCCTAAAGCGTTTTCAGGAATATATTGAACAACAAAATTTTGAACACCTTTTTCGATCAATTCTGCAATATACAAATGAGCGTCATTATTAACACCAGATAAGGCAATAAACAACGTTTCAGATCCGTTTTGTAACGAACGGCTATCGATTGAAATGTGATCAATAAAAATATCAGTGTTTGAGCCCATCCATTCGGCATTAAGAACCGGGATTAGGCTTTTTAAATTTATGCTCATTTAGAAAATCTTTTTGTCAAATTTAAAAAAAGGTTTGCCACTAATTTCACAAATTTTCACTAATTATTCGTTTTGCCACAGATTAACAGATTATCACGGATTAGAAAAAAATTTGCCACGAATTACACCAATCTACACCAATTCTAATTCGTGAATTCGTGGCAAAAAAACTACACCCATAACAAATCATTTTTAATCTTTTTAATCTGTGGCAAAAAATTACGGCAAATTAAAATCCTTAAAAATTAGTGAAATTCATTGCAAAAAACATTATTTGTTTATATTTGCTAACACCACTAAACACAACGTTTTGAAAAAAATACTCCCTATATTTTCCTATATATTACATCCGATTTTTATCTCGATGTATGCTACTTTATTTTATCTTTTTTGCAAAAATGATGCTTTTACCAATCAGGAAAAGTATTATGTTTTATTTCAGATTCTGATTATTACGATTTTGGTACCGGTATTGTTTTTCTTATTGCTTCGTTCGACCGGACATGTCAAATCGGTGATGATTCATGAAACATCTCAACGCAGAATCCCTCTTATTTTACAGTGTTTTTTGTATATTTTATTGGTAAAAAGAAGTATTGTCATTGCTCGATATCCTGAATTACATTTCTTTTTTCTTGGTGCCTTATTTAGTACTATTTTAGCTTTAGTATGCTCTTTGTTTAAGATAAAAGCAAGCTTGCATATGATGGCAATCAGCGGATTTACAATTTTTGCAATTGGTTTGAATATACATCTTCAAATGCAAAATCCTTATTGGGCCGCTTTTTTGATTTTAATGACTGGTATTGTAGCTTCTTCACGATTAGAAATGGAAGCACATTCGCCAAATGAATTATTAATTGGAACATTTATCGGAATATTTCCGCAATTGCTGTTTTTGTATTTGTGGTTATAAAATGTAAAAAATCAAACCAATGTTCATGGCGCTCATTTGGACATTTTCGCCGGAAACGGTTTTAACTGATTTATCAAATAAACCATTCAAACCATAATAGCAATATACATTCCAGGTATTATAACCTGCCGAAACATAAACTCCGTACTGAAATTGATTGATATCTTTGTTATTAGATACTTTATAACTGGCATCCCCGTCTTTTAAAATTGATTTATCTGAGAATATATAACTCATTTTTACACCGCTATAAATCCTCCAAAATTTATAACTTTCGTAAGTTGAGTTTCTCCATCTAAACTCAATTGGCACATCTACAGAATATTGCTTATATCTATTCGAACCAATGTCGCTATAACTACTTACATTGTAAACATTTGTTCCGTCTGCACTTTTCGAAACTGTAAAATTTTGATAGAAATTTTGGTAACTCAAACCAAAACCTGCTGCAATTGCAATAGTTCTGTCTTTATTGATAGGCATATCCCGCAAGAAACCGGCAGAAACACCAGCCGAAAATTTATTTTGTTTTAAACCCGTAGGTCCGTTAAGCAAAAGATTGTAGGTAACCGAAAAGTAAAACTGATCCTCACGATATAATGAGTCAATTTTTACAATAGGCTTTATCTCCGGTTTAACTTCCTGAGCAAAAGAATTGAAAAACGATACTAAAAACAAACAACTGAAAAGTAATCGCATATCGTATTTTGGTTTTAAAGAGTTTTTCAAGTAAACGTTTTTTAGTGTAAATTTATTTTACTTACAAATATAATATAATGCTAGTTCAGGATACAATTAGATCGTAATTATTCGCTTTTTGATCGAGAATAAAATCATTTCCTGCACTTTTTTCAAGAAATAGGCAACAGAATCTAAAAAATAAATCTTTTTTACTTTGATCTTTTATACCTTTGTCGGGAATGAAAAGAAAACAACTCATATTAAGTGTTTCTTTGGCTCTAACGGTATTGTTCTCAATATTGTTTCAGTCCATACACAGTTATGAGCATATTGTAAAACAACTTTCAGAGAAACAATGCCATCATAATTACAATGATCCTAATGGCGAAATAACACATCAACATCATGATTATGACGTATGTTTTGTTTGTCATTTTGTTTTTGGAAGTTATATAGTACCTGAACAATTTGCTTTTCAATTTCATACTTTCAATTCTGAAATCCCTTATTTTTTCTCTCTTCCTGAAAAAGTTTTTTCACTTTCAGAAAGTCCGTATTTATTACGTGGCCCTCCCGAAGCTATAGTTTCTTAATTTCGAAACTTTCGAAATAAAATCAAAGATCTTTTAAATCTAATTTCAAAAAAATTAGTCGATTTCCCCATTCTGAAACTTTCAGGATCGGCGAATCTTACTATTATTTTTAGTTATTGTGCTTTAAAGGATAAAAATCAAATTAATTATAGCATCATTTTCAAATGAAAAAACTAATATTAGCCCTTATTTTAGGGTTTTCGAGCATTCTTTCTGCTCAAAATTCGGTTTCAGGAACAGTAACAAATCTTGAGAACCAACCATTGGCAAACGTGTCTGTTTATGCTCCTGAATTACACAAAGGAACAACGACTGATGCGAACGGAAAATATGATTTTAAGAATCTCCCAAACGGAAGTTTCCGACTTTCTTTCACTTTTGTTGGATTTACAACTCAGAGTAAATCAATTACAAAACTCTTAAAAGAAAACACAATAAACATAACACTTACTGAATCTGTTTTTGAAATGGACGAAGTTGTCGTTTCAACACCTTTCAACAAACTACAATCGCAAAACGTGATGAAGGTTGAACACGAAAGTATCAAAACATTACAGCAAAAAGGAACTTCTACTTTAATCGAAGGTTTAGCAACGATTCCGGGGGTTTCTCAGATTTCTACGGGAACTTCTATTGGTAAGCCGGTTATTCGCGGATTAAGCGGAAATCGAGTTCTAGTATATTCTCAAGGTGTTCGTATCGAAAATCAACAGTTTGGAGACGAACATGGTTTAGGTTTAAATGATGCCGGAATCGAAAGTGTTGAAGTGATCAAAGGCCCAGCTTCTTTATTATACGGTTCTGATGCTCTGGGAGGAGTTTTATATTTTAATCCAGAGAAATTTGCTGATGCAAATACTTTCAAAGCAAATTTTAGCCAAAAATACTTTACTAATACTCAAGGAAGCAATTCTTCGCTTGGTTTAAAAACCTCTACTGATAACTGGAAATTCTTAGTTCGCGGAAGTTTCAACTCCCATTCTGATTATAAAATTGCTGATGGGGAACGTGTAACTAATACCCGTTATAACGAAACTGATTTTAAAACCGGAATTGGATACAGCAACTCTAGTTTCTCAAGTGTTTTAAGATACAACTACAACAAACTGGATCTTGGAATGCCGGATAACGGAATTGGAGAACAATCTACCAGCAAAAATACAGAGTTCCCGAGACAAGGAATCTTCAATCATTTATTGAGTTTAAACAATGTTATATTTTTTCAAAACTCGAAATTAGATGTTGATTTAGGATATATTGCCAATGACAGAAGTGAGTTTGAAGATAGTAACGATGCTTCGCTTCATATGAAACTGAATACTTTTAATTATAATGCGAAGTACCATTTTCCGAAATTGGGAAAAATTGAAACTATTTTGGGTGTTCAGGGAATGCATCAAACAAACAAAAATTCTGGCGAAGAATATTTGATTCCGGATGCTACCACAAATGATTTTGGTGTTTTTGGAACGGCAAATTACGAATGGAACAATAGTGTTGTTCAGGCCGGATTGCGTTTTGATAACCGAAATATTACATCTATCGCACACGGAACAGAAGGCGAAGAAGGTTACTTTTTACCTTTAGACAGGTCATTTGACAGTTTTAATGCTTCTTTAGGATATAAAACAAAACTGGCAGAACCATTAACACTTCGACTGAATGTAGCATCTGGGTTTAGAGCTCCAAATTTAGCTGAACTGACTTCAAATGGGGTTCACGAAGGAACCAATAGATATGAAATTGGAAATGCTGATTTGAAAACAGAGCAAAATGTTCAGACTGATTTAAATCTGGAATATAAAAACACGCATTTTGAGTTCTTTATTAACGGATTCTATAATCATATCAACAATTATATCTACACTTCGCCAACTGGAGAAACTCGCGAGGACAATGATGTTTTTGCTTATACTCAGAATAATGCAAAATTGTACGGTGGTGAAGTTGGTTTCCACTTTCATCCGCATCCACTTGATTGGTTACATTTTGAAACCAGTTTTGAAACCGTAACCGGTAAAAAACAAAATGGTGATTATTTGCCATTAATTCCGGCAAACAACTGGAACAATACACTTAGAACTGAATTTAAAATTAAAAACTGGTTCGAAGAAGGATATGCTTCTTTAAACGTTTCTTCGACTTTCAATCAAAATAATGTTAGTGGTTTTGAAACGGCTTCAAACGGATATACTTTGGTGAATCTTGGCTTTGGCGGAACGGTAAAATTAGGGAAACATGCTTTTGATGTGAACCTGAACGGAAACAACTTATTCGACAAAAAATATATTGCTCACTTATCAAGATTAAAAACAGACGGAATCCCTAACATTGGACGAAATATTGTTCTGGGAGTCAACTTCAACTTATAAGCTTTTTAATTAAACTATGTAAGTATAATATCAGTTTATTTTTGTTTTTGGTTGAACTTGTATTTCTTACGTGGTTTAGCTTTGTATTACTTTGCTGAAAAATTTTACCGCAAAGCACGCAAAGTCTTTTTTGTAAAGCTGTTTGATAAAACACAAAGTTCGCAAAGCTTTGTGTTGATTCTTACTAATACAACCTGATTTTACCGCAAATAACACAACGCTTTTTTTTAAAGCTGGTGGGTAAAATGCAAAGTTTTTAAAAATGCTTGGTTTTATAAAAACAAAAAGTTCGCAAAGCTTTGTGTAAATTTAGCTTTGCGAACTTTGTATTTTTTAAAAGCATTATTAAATAAAATCTTTGCGGACTTTGCGGTTAAATAGGTACTGATCTAACAAAAAACGCTATTTTTGTGACAACTGTTAAACTTAAACAATGAAAAAAACATTTCTATTAATGGCAATTACAACTGCAGGAATTTCATTTGCACAAAATAAAATTCAATATCCACAAACCCAGAAAGGCGAAACAGTTGACGTCTATTTTGATACAAAAGTAAACGATCCATATCGTTGGCTTGAAGACGACAAATCAGCTGAAACCGGTGCTTGGGTAAAAGCTCAAAACGAGGTTACTTATGGTTATTTAGATAAAATCCCTTTTCGTGACGAACTTAAAAAACGCATGGAGAAATTATGGAACTACGAGAAAATCAGTGCTCCATTTGTAGAAGGAAAATTCACTTATTATTCAAAAAACAACGGACTTCAGAATCAATCCGTATATTATAGAAAAGGGCAAGACGGTAAAGAGGAAGTTTTCTTAGATCCAAATACTTTCTCGAAAGACGGAACAACTTCTCTTGGTGGTTTAGATTTTTCTAAAGACGGAAGCAAAGCTGCTTATGCCATTTCTGAAGGTGGAAGCGACTGGAGAAAAGTAATCATTATTGATGCTTTGTCTAAAAAAGTAATAGAAGACACATTGGTTGATGTAAAATTTAGCGGAATTGCATGGCACGGGAATGAAGGTTTTTATTACTCTAGTTATGAGAAACCTAAAGGAAGTGAATTGTCTGCTAAAACAGATCAGCATAAATTATATTTTCACAAACTTGGAACTTCTCAAAAAGAAGATAAAGTTATTTTTGGCGCAGATCAAAAACGCAGATACATAGGTGGTTATGTTACTGAAGATGACAAGTACCTGGTAATCTCAGCTGCCAATTCTACTTACGGGAATGAATTGTATATTAAAGATTTAACGAAAGCGAACAGCCCGATTGTAACGATTGTAGATAATTTTAACAGCAACAATCAGATTATCGAGAATGAAGGTACTAAATTGTTTATCGAAACTGACTTGAACGCACCAAATACTCGTGTTGTTACTGTTGACTTAAATAATCCTAAACCAGAAAACTGGAAGGATTTTATCAAAGAAACTCAAAATATTTTATCACCATCAACTGGTGGCGGATACTTTTTTGCTAATTACACAAAAGATGCTGTTTCGTTTGTACAACAATACGATTATAAAGGAAAATTAGTGCGTGAAATCAAACTTCCTGCTGTAGGAACTGCAGGTGGATTTGGAGGAAAGAAACACGAAAAAACATTGTATTACAGCTTTACAAATTACACAACTCCGGGAACGATATATTCATTAGAACCAAAATCAGGTAAATCTGAAGTATATCAAAAACCTAAAGTTGATTTTAAAAGTGAAGATTACGAATCTAAACAAGTATTCTATACTTCAAAAGACGGGACAAAAATCCCGATGATTATCACGTATAAAAAAGGATTAAAATTAGATGGTAAAAATCCAACAATTCTTTATGGTTACGGTGGATTCAACATTAGTTTAACTCCAAGTTTCAGCATTGCAAATGCAGTTTGGATGGAAAACGGCGGAGTTTATGCTGTTGCCAATTTAAGAGGTGGTGGTGAATATGGTAAAAAATGGCATGATGCGGGAACTAAATTGCAAAAACAAAATGTATTTGACGATTTTATTGCTGCAGGTGAATACTTAATCGCTCAAAAATATACTTCATCAGATTTCTTAGCGATTCGCGGAGGTTCTAACGGAGGTTTATTAGTTGGTGCAACAATGACACAGCGTCCTGATTTAATGAAGGTAGCTTTGCCAGCAGTTGGTGTAATGGATATGTTACGTTACCATACTTTTACCGCTGGTGCAGGTTGGGCTTACGATTACGGAACATCTCAGGATAATAAAGAAATGTTTGAATACCTAAAAGGTTATTCTCCTGTACAAAACGTAAAAAAAGGTGTTCAATATCCTGCAACTATGGTTACAACAGGAGATCACGATGACCGTGTTGTTCCTGCACATAGTTTTAAATTTGCGGCTGAATTACAAGAAAAACAAACAGGGAACAATCCTGTTTTAATTCGTATTGATGTAAAAGCAGGTCACGGAGCAGGAAAATCTGTTGCGGCAACGATTCAGGAAAACGTAGACATTCAAGCTTTCACGCTTTATAATATGGGTTTTAAAGCTTTGCCTAAAAAGTAAAACTTATTCTTAATTTTATTAGCCACGAATTCACGAATTATTTTTGTGAGTTCGTGGCTTTTTTTTGCCACGAATTTCACTAATTAGCACGAATTTAATTTGCTTGTTTTGTGTTGAGAATTTTACCACAAAGCACGCAAAGATTTCATATAAAAATATTCTTCAGAAAATGCAAAGTTCGCAAAGCTTTGTATTGAACCAGCTTTGCGAACTTGTGTTTTACAGAACCAGTCTGATACAAAAATTTTGCGTGCTTTGCGGTAAAATAAAATCTGTGTGCATCTGCTTAAATCCTTTTAAATCTTCGTGAATTTGTGGCGAACTTTTTTACACAGTTTCAATATAAATAATTCGTGAAAATTCATGCAATTCGTGGCAAGCTTTTTTTAAATAAAACTTAAATTTGAAATAACTAAAAAAACCAGAAAATGAAAATTGTAAAATGGGGAATTATAGGCTGTGGAAATGTAACCGAAGTAAAAAGCGGACCGGCTTTTCAGAAAACTCCCAACTCAGCCTTAGTTGCCGTGATGCGAAGAGATGCTGCTCTCGCCGAAGATTATGCTAAACGCCATAACGTATCTAAATGGTATTCGAATGCTATTGATTTAATCAATGATCCGGAAGTCGATGCTGTTTATATTGCTACTCCTCCATCGTCTCATAAAGAATATACTATTTTATGTGCCAAAGCCGGAAAACCGGTTTATGTAGAAAAACCAATGGCGTTAACTTTTGAAGAATGCAACGAAATGATCAGCGTTTGCAAAGAACATAATGTTCCATTATTTGTAGCCTATTACAGAAGAAGTTTGCCAAGATTTTTAAAAATAAAAGAATTAATCGATCAAAATAAAATAGGAACGGTAAAACATGTAAATTGTGTTTTATATCATCCGTTTGAAGAAAGGTACAACGACGAAATCAATTTGCCATGGACTGTTTTACCACACATTTCAGGTGGTGGAATCTTTGTCGATTTAGCGTGCCATACGTTAGATTTCCTTGATTTTGTATTAGGACCAATTCAATCAGTTCGCGGACATGCCAGTTCTCAGCTTAAAGCATATCCTGCCGAAGATTCGGTTTCAATGTCCTTTTTATTTGAAAACGGAATTCACGGAACAGGTCTTTGGAACTTCGCCAGTTTTGAGCGTTATGACAATACTGACATTGTAGGCGATAAAGGGAAAATCTCTTTCTCTACTTTCGGCAATGATCCTATACACATTCAATATACAAATGGCGAAAAAGAAAGCGTCACAATCGAAAACCCGCTTCATATTCAGCAACCACTTATCGAAACTGTTGTCGCAGAAATTTTGGGCAACGAAGGCGTAAATCCATCAAAAGGAACATCAGCCGCAAGAACAACCTGGGTGATTGATGAAGTTTTGAAGGAGTTTAGGAATTCAAAATAATAACAACAATAATTCAGCACAATGTTGTCATTTCGAACAATGAGAAATCACATGAGAAACTCTGTATAGAAAGTCGTCAATCTTTGTCTAATATTAGATGTGATTTCTCCCTTTGGTCGAAATGACACAATTGCTGATTGCAAACTGCGAAGACAGCTAAAAATCCCTTGAAACGCAAAACAGCACAATCTTGTCATCATTTTACCCTCTTGTTAATCGACAAAGATTAGTAATATTCTTTGCGGAGCTTCTGGTGTGATTTCTCATTCTTCGAAATGACAAGATTGCACAAAAAAAAGAGGATATTCAAACGAATATCCTCTTTTTTATTAAGTATAATTTTCTAAGAATTACAAGCTGTATTTAAGACCTAAAGTCAAACCTAAACCTGAGATCCCAACATACGAGCTTAATTCATCCATTGGTTTTGTTTTATCAACACCATTCGGATTTGTTAAAGCATTATTAGAATTAACGTCTAATCTGTCTCTGTAATTTGTATGTATTTGAGAAGCAGATCTAGTTGCCAAAGCATCATTACCATTAACATTAAATTCTGTAGTTTCTTTAGTTTTTCCGTGTACAGTAAAGTTACGGTATTCCAATTCACCAAAAACTGAAATATTTTTTCCTAATTTATAAGATGTTCCTAAAGCAGCAACAAATCCAACTGTTGGATTTGGTTTTACTTTATCAACACTATGAACATTTCCAAAAGCAGTTGGAACTCCTGTATTTGAAAAAGCAATTGGAGCGTAAGCATCTGAAGTGATTTCTAAATCTCCATGAATAGGAACTAAAATACCAACCTTAGTATAGGGTTCAAAACCTTTGTGTTCTCCTAAAAACAAAACCAATGCAGGGGCAAGATCAAAAGCAGTAATCTGACCTACTGATTTAAAAGCATATACACCAGCTGGAGTAATAGGCACATCTGATCTGGTTTGTGCCATTGTCTTATCTTTACTAGTATAATAATTAACACCTAACTCAACCCCTAAACGGGCATTAAATCTATATCCGGCTGTTAATCCAGTTCTGAAACCTTCACCAAAAGAACCTGTAACACTTTCTTCAGAAACTAATTTCCCTCCTACAAAAGTTCTGTCTAAAGGAAGATTTCCTCCCACAGTTGGAAATTCAGTAGCAGCAGTCTGAATAAAATAAGATCCTCCTAATTTAAAATACCATGATTCTGGTTTATCTGCTTTTTCTGTTTGCGCCATTGTCGCCATAGAGCAAACTAATAATCCGAGTAAAAATAGGTTCTTTTTCATAATTCTGTTTTTTAATTATTTTTTACAAACATAGATTATTTTAACATATTCTTACAGTTTGTAATGTTAGACTTGGAACGAAATCGTTGTAATTTTAATCTAAAGTACTAAAAAACTACTATGCATGCATATTTTTAACTAAAAAAAAATGCATTATATCAAATTTTAACTGTTAAATTTTAGTTTAGCTTAAAATTTACCTGCATTTTCTCTAATTCTATCAATAGCTCGGTAGAAATCTTAACTTTTACCCTGCGACTTGGCATCGTTAACTTAGTTACTACCTTTATTTCTTCAACTTCATTTACTTCCTGAATTTTAGTTTCTTCAATGGCAGAATCTGTATCTTCATTCTCATCTACAAAAACAGCATCAGTTGTTTCTTCAAAATCAGCTGGAGTTTCTACCTCAACTAAACGTTTAATTTTTTCTAACTCCATAATTTCAAAAGTCACAGAATTATCGCCTTTATTCTCATTGAACAATTGACTCAAATTATGAATAAATTCAGCTTGCAGGTCTGTAATATTCAGTAATAAAATCAATTTTTTAGCAAAGGCTTCCAGAATATCCTGCAATTGCCTAATCTCAACAAATTGCAATCTTGGATCAGATTTTTTACCTGTATCGTGATTTACCCAACCATCTTTTATTAAAATTTTCAGGAAGGCAAAATTATTCTGAATCAGGAAGTGACGGAATTTTAGGTATTCTTCGCCAAAAATCTTGAATTCATAACTTTCATCATATCCTTCTAAATTAAATACTGCCCAGCCTTTTCCGTTTTTTGCTACACGGTGCTGCACATTATTAATGATTCCGGCAAAATTCAAATTTTTACCTACATATTCATTCATACTTTTCAGAGCCTCTAATCTGGCATTGCAGAAGTATTTCATCTCAAATCTAAAATCATCAAGAGGATGTCCTGAAATATAAATTCCAACTACTTCCTTTTCTTTGGCTAATTTTTCCATCGTGCTCCAGTCTTCACACGGAGGCACAATAGGCTCATCAATCTGAACCTCACTTGATTCCCCAAACAAACTTACCTGCGATGAATTTTCGTTTTCCTGAAATTTAGAACCGTAACGAATCGCTTTTTCATAAAATGTAATTCCGTCGCCATCATCATGAAAATATTGTGCTCTTGTAGTTCCTTCAAACGAATCAAAACCACCTGCCAAAGCAAGGTTTTCGATTGCTTTTTTGTTAGCTGCACGCAAATCTATTCTTTTAGCCAAATCAAAAATCGATTTGTACCTGCCATCTTTTCTACTTTCTACAATTGTTGCCACAGCTCCGGAACCCACTCCTTTAATGGCGCCCATCCCAAAACGTACTGCATACTCATCATTTACAGTAAATTTATAAAATGACTCATTTACATCCGGTCCTAAAACCTGCAATCCCATTCGCTTACATTCTTCCATAAAAAATGATACTTGTTTAATATCATTCATGTTATTCGAAAGAACCGCTGCCATATATTCTGCAGGATAATGTGCTTTTAAGTACGCTGTTTGATATGCAATCCAGGCGTAACAAGTCGAGTGCGATTTGTTGAAGGCGTAACTCGCAAATGCTTCCCAGTCTTTCCAGATTTTCTCTAAAACTTTTGCATCGTGACCTTTTTTTGCTGCTTGTTCTACAAACTTAGGCTTCATTTTATCCAGTACTTCTTTTTGTTTCTTACCCATCGCCTTACGCAAAACGTCGGCCTCACCTTTTGTAAAGTCAGCCAGCGATTGCGACAAAAGCATTACCTGCTCCTGGTAAACGGTAATTCCGTAAGTTTCTCCTAAATATTCCTCACAAGCATCTAAATCGTATTTGATTTCCTCTTCGCCATTTTTTCTTCGAACGAAAGACGGAATATATTCCAAAGGTCCCGGACGATACAAGGCATTCATGGCAATTAAATCTCCAAAAACCGTTGGCTTCAGATCTTTCATATATTTCTGCATTCCGGGTGACTCGTATTGAAAGATTCCAACCGTTTCTCCTCTCTGGAAAAGTGCATATGTTTCAACATCATCAATTGGGAATGTATCCGGATCAAGATCAATGTTGTTTCTATATTTTACCAGTTTAACGGTATCTTTTATTAAGGTAAGGGTCTTCAGACCCAAGAAGTCCATCTTCAGCAATCCTGCACTTTCTGCAACCGAGTTATCAAACTGGGTTACATATAAATCAGAATCTTTGGCAGTTGTAACAGGAACGAAATTCGTAATATCCGATGGCGTAATGATTACCCCACATGCATGAATTCCGGTATTTCGCATTGATCCTTCAAGGATTTTTGCCTGCTGAATTGTTTCTCCGGCCAAATCGTTTTCATTGGCAATGGCGATTAATTCTTTTACGTTATCAAACTCATCAGAACGAAGTGCTTTTTTAACCTCATCTTCATTCTCAGAAATAAAACGCGCCAAATTCCATTTTGACGGCATCATCGCCGGAATCAGTTTTGCAATTCTGTCGGCTTCAAATAATGGTAAATCCAATACACGCGCCGTATCACGAATCGCTGATTTGGTTGCCATTTTACCATAGGTAATAATTTGCGCAACCTGATTTTTACCGTATTTATTGATTACATACTCCATTACACGACCACGACCCTCATCATCAAAGTCAATATCAATATCGGGCATCGATACACGATCCGGATTCAGGAAACGCTCAAAAAGCAAATCGTACTTAATAGGGTCAATATTTGTAATCCCTAAACAATAAGCAACGGCAGAACCCGCTGCAGATCCACGACCGGGACCAACAGAAACGTCCATATTTCTGGCTTCGGCGATAAAATCCTGGACAATCAGGAAGTAACCCGGATATCCGGAATTCGAAATCGTTAATAATTCAAAATCCAAACGTTCCTGAATAGATTCGGTAATTACTCCATATCGCTTTTCTGCGCCCACCATTGTAAGGTGACGCAAATATTTATTCTCACCCCTAACTCCACCATCCGCTTCATCTTCAATAACTACAAACTCCTGCGGAATATCAAATTTAGGAAGCAATACATCACGATAAAGTGAGTAGATCTCGACCTTATCAACAATTTCCTGAATGTTGATAATCGCATCAGGTAAATCAGAGAAGAGTTTTTTCATCTCTTCAGATGACTTATAATAGTATTCCTGATTAGGTAATCCGTAGCGATATCCTCGTCCACGACCAATTGGTGTAGCCTGTTTTTCACCATCTTTTACACACAATAAAATATCGTGCGCATTGGCGTCTTCTTTATTTAAATAATAGGTATTGTTTGTCGCAATTAATTTGACATTGTGTTTTTGAGAAAACTCAATCAGGGTTTTGTTAACACGATTTTCGTCTTCCTGATTGTGGCGCATTACTTCAAGATAAAAGTCATCGCCAAATTGTTGTTTCCACCAAATCAAAGCTTCTTCGGCTTGGTTTTCACCAACATTCAGAATTTTACTCTGGATTTCTCCGTATAAATTCCCGGACAAAACCATGATATCTTCTTTGTATTGTTCGACAATTTTTCGATCAATTCTTGGAACATAATAAAATCCTTCCGTAAAGGCAATCGACGACATTTTCGCCAGATTGTGATATCCTTTTTTATTCTTGGCTAATAAAACAATCTGATTTCCATTGTCTTTTTTGCTTTTATCAAGGTGATTGTCGCAAACATTAAATTCGCAGCCTACGATTGGTTTTATTTCAGTTTCTGTTGGTTCTTCGCCAGCTTCAACTAAGGCTTTATTTTTTCCGGATGCCGCTTTATTATGATTCATAACAGCGCTCACAAAGTGAAAAGCCCCCATCATATTTCCGGTATCTGTCATTGCAACAGCCGGCATTCCGTTTTTGGCTGTAGCCGCAACAATATTTGCAATTCCTATTGTGGATTGTAAAACCGAAAACTGTGTATGATTGTGTAAATGCGCATATTTTGCTGCTTTAAAATCTTCTCTGTCAGAACCGGAAACCGTAGTTTGTTTGTCATTAGATTCTAAAGCTCTTAATTGCTCTCTGATTTTATCAGAAGCCGCTTTTAAGTTGATGTGTTTTAGTCCTATTAAAGGAAATTCCTGAGGGTTTCTATTTTGAAATTCCTTAAAGTAATCCTTGGGAACATCCAGTTCTTCTTTGGTAAAAACCTCTCTTCTTATTAATTCAAGAAAACAACGCGTGGTTGCCTCAACATCGGCAGTTGCGTTGTGCGCTTCTGCAAAAGGTTTATCAAAAAGATAACTGTGCAATTCTGTTAAGGTTGGTAATTTAAACCTTCCTCCACGACCTCCCGGAAGTTTTAATAATGAAGCGGTAACCTCTGTACAAGTATCCAAAACCGGCATTGAAGCCATAGGAGAATCAACTCCAGCTCTATGAAATTCAGCCCCCATAATATTAACGTCAAAACCTAAATTCTGACCGACAATAAATTTGGTTTTACTTAATGCAATATTGAATTTCTCCAAAACTTCTGCTAAAGTAATTCCATCGGCTTCAGCCAATTCAGTCGAAATTCCGTGAATACGTTCTGCGTCATACGGAATGTTGAATCCATCAGGTTTTACCAAATAATCCTGATGTTCAATAAGAATTCCCATTTCGTCGTGAAGCTGCCACGCGATCTGAATACAGCGAGGCCAGTTATCAGAATCAGTTATTGGAGCGTCCCAACGTTTTGGTAATCCAGTAGTTTCAGTATCGAATATTAAATACATAGGTTTTGTAAAAAGGCAAATTAAAAAATTCCAAATCCCAAAATTTTCACATCATAAATCACTGATTTAATGATCAATAGAAATCTACGAAATAAAAATGGAGGAAGTTCAAATTTAGTCTTTTTTTAGACAAATTAACTACTGATTTTTGTTAAGAATTGTACTTATTTTATTCCCTGCCTTTTACACAGACCATTAACGAAATTGCCAAATAAGGAATGTCTTTTAAAATAAAAAAATCAGTTACCGGGAATCCCTCTACACTTTTAAAAACTCCGGGAGTTGTAATTAAAAAACTTAACGTTGTGACAAATATAATTGCAGAAGCACAACCTGCATAAAAACCAATTTTCTTAAAAAACAAAGAAAGCAAAAGTCCAATTCCGGTAACAACTTCAAAAATCCCAATACAATTAGAAACCTGCTGAACAGACATCACTTTATACATCCAACTCATTGCAAAATGATTTTCAACTAAATCTTTTATAGCGCCGGCTTCCACAGCTGTGAATTTAAAAAGCCCTACCCAGATTAAAATAATTACGGTTCCTAAAACACCAAGCTTGTATGCAAATTCATTTAAATTCATAATATCTTTTTTTTTTAAATTAGAATTATCAATATTAATCGTTCTTTTAGGAATTAAATGTCAGCTACTTGTCATAATCGATTAATTTTAAGAATCAAAATTTTTTAATATTCGTTTAATTTCATTCTAAAAAACAAAAAAATGCAATTCTTGGATGTCGTATTATTTTAATTAGAAAAATGATGTAAAATCTGATTTTAAATACCTGACAAAAGTGAACTAATTTCTTATTTCCAATGTTCTAAAAAGAATCCAAAACTAACAATTATTACTATTTTTATTTATATTGTTACATTTTTTATAATAGAAAGCTATATTTTGTATTGATTTTGAGATAAATTTGCCAACTATTAAAATTAAAGCAATTCCATCAAAATTGAAGTAAAAAAGAAAAGTAAAACCAATTTATATCCATTCTACAACCAAATCTGATTACAAAAAAGCCAATCGCAATTTGTATTTTGGTTTGGGTATCGTATATAATGAAATATTGAAATTGACGACCTTATATCTTTTTCTAATTTTGTTTTTCCATTATAATGAGCAGGAAATTGCTGTGGTTAGAAATTACAATTAAAAAAAATAAAAAATGAGTAAGACATTATTTGACAAAGTATGGGATTCACATGTAGTGCGTAAAATTGAAGATGGACCGGATGTGTTTTTTATTGACCGTCATTTCATTCATGAGGTTACGAGTCCTGTTGCTTTTTTAGGATTAAAAGCCAGAGGCGTTAAGGTTTTATACCCTGAACGTACTTTTGCAACTGCAGATCACAATACACCAACCATAAACCAACATTTACCAGTTGAAGATGCTTTATCTGCCAATCAGCTTAAAGCGCTTGAAGATAATGCTGCCGAATACGGAATTTCGCACTGGGGTTTAGGTCACATTAAAAATGGAATTGTACACGTAGTTGGTCCTGAAAACGGAATTACTTTGCCAGGTGCTACTATTGTATGTGGAGATTCTCACACATCTACTCACGGTGCTTTTGGAGCGATTGCTTTTGGTATTGGAACTTCTGAGGTCGAAATGGTACTTTCTACTCAATGTATCATGCAGCCAAAACCAAAGAAAATGCGCATCAACGTAAATGGTGAATTAAGCAAAGGTGTTGGTCCAAAAGACGTTGCTCTTTATATTATTGCTCAATTGACTACTTCCGGAGGTACTGGTTATTTTGTTGAATACGCCGGTGATGTTTTCGAAAACATGACAATGGAAGGTCGTATGACGGTTTGTAACCTAAGTATCGAAATGGGTGCTCGTGGCGGAATGATTGCGCCTGACCAAAAAACTTTTGATTTCCTTGAAGGCAGATTATATGCTCCAAAAGGCGAAGCCTGGGACAAAGCGGTTGCTTATTGGAAAACACTTAAAACCGATGATGATGCTGTTTTTGATGCTGAATTAAACATCAAAGCTTCAGATATTGAACCAATGATTACTTATGGTACTAACCCGGGAATGGGAATTGGTATCTCAAAACATATTCCGAACGCCAATCAAGTTGAAGGCGGTGCGGAAACTTACAAAAAATCTCTTGCCTATATGGGCTTTGAAGAAGACGATGTGATGATTGGAAAACCAATTGATTATGTTTTCTTAGGAAGTTGTACAAACGGACGTATTGAAGATTTTAGAGCTTTTACTGAAATTGTAAAAGGAAGAAAAAAAGCAGATAATGTTACCGCTTGGTTAGTTCCGGGTTCTCACGTTGTTGAAGCTCAAATTAAAGAAGAAGGTTTATTGGATATTTTAACCGAAGCTGGTTTTGTATTGCGTCAGCCTGGTTGTTCGGCTTGTTTAGCAATGAACGATGACAAAGTTCCTGCAGGAAAATATGCAGTAAGTACATCAAACAGAAACTTTGAAGGTCGTCAGGGTCCTGGTTCAAGAACATTATTAGCAAGCCCAATTATGGCCGCCGCTGCTGCTGTAACAGGAAAACTAACGGATCCGAGGGAGTTATTTTAAAAGATTTATGAATGTAGATTAACGATTTTTGATTTCAGATTTCTTCGTTAATCCTTTTAAAAAAATCTTTAAAAAATTTCAATTTACATTTTACAAAATATTAACGATTACAATTTTTCTTTTCTGAGAAGAAAAATCAAAAATCGTTAATCAAAAATTAAAAATAAAAATGGCATACGATAAATTTAATATACTTACCAGCAGCGCAGTGCCGTTGCCTATTGAGAACGTAGATACAGATCAAATCATTCCGGCTCGTTTCCTGAAAGCTACAAAACGTGAAGGTTTTGGAGACAATCTTTTTAGAGACTGGAGATATAACGGAGACGACTCCCCAAAAGCTGATTTCGTTTTGAACAATTCAACTTACAGCGGAAAAATCCTTGTGGGAGGAAAAAACTTCGGTTCAGGATCTTCAAGAGAACATGCAGCCTGGGCTGTTTATGATTACGGATTTCGTGCTGTAGTTTCAAGTTTCTTTGCAGATATCTTTAAAGGAAACTGTTTAAACATTGGCGTATTGCCTGTTCAGGTGAGCCCGGAATTTGCAGATATTATTTTTAAAGCAATTGAAGCTGATCCTAATACACAATTAGAAATCAACTTACCAAACCAAACGATTACTTTGTTAGCAACTGGTCAACAAGAATCTTTTGCTATTAACGGCTACAAAAAGAACAATATGGTTAATGGCTTTGATGACATTGATTATTTGCAAAATATTAAAGAAGATATCGTGACTTTCGCAGATAAACTTCCTTACTAAGAAAAATCTTGTTCAATCTATTTAGACCCGACAGGTTTTCAAAACCTGTCGGGTTTTTCTAAATTAAATGAGAAAACACAGAACGCGGATACAACTGATTTGCTATCGCAAAAACGCTAAAAAAAACAGATTTTATTTTTAGCTAAAGTAAAAATCAGTGGTAATCCGAGTCTTCGTAAAGAGAATCAGTAAAATCGGCGTCGAAATTAAAATATGGATCAATAATATCCAGCCATTAGAAATTAGAATATCAATATGGAAAGAAGAAAAATTGAAATAATGGATACGACGCTCCGCGATGGTGAACAAACATCTGGAGTATCATTTTCTGCTGCAGAAAAACTAACCATTGCGCAATTGTTGTTGGAGGAATTAAATATTGATAGAATCGAAATTGCTTCGGCGCGTGTAAGCGAGGGCGAATTTCAGGCCGTAAAAGGCATTACATCCTGGGCAGCCGAAAAAGGATATATTAATCGTATTGAAGTACTCTCGTTTGTAGACGGTGGCGTTTCGATCGAATGGATGAAAAAAGCGGGTGCCAAAGTGCAGAATTTATTGACCAAAGGTTCAATGAATCACCTGACACATCAATTAAAAAAAACACCCGAACAGCATTTTTTAGAAATTGCTCAAATCATAGCTTTAGCAAAAGAAAACAATATTGAAACAAATGTTTATCTTGAGGACTGGAGTAACGGAATGAGAAATTCACCTGAATATGTTTTTCAGTTTCTTGATTTTTTATCTACTCAACCCATCAAAAGAATTCTGCTTCCTGATACTCTAGGTGTATTAATTCCGTCTTTGACTTTTGAATTCATCACAAAAATCAGAACAAAATATCCGCAAATTCATTTTGATTTTCACGCACATAATGATTACGATTTAAGCATTGCCAATGTTATGGAGGCTGTAAAAGCAGGCATAAACGGACTTCACGTTACTGTAAACGGAATGGGAGAAAGAGCCGGAAATGCACCGCTTGAAAGCACTGTTGCCGTTATAAACGATTATCTGCCAGAAGTTAGCATCAATATTAAAGAGACATCTTTATACACGGTCAGTAAATTAGTTGAGACTTTTACAGGATATAGAATTCCTGCCAATAAACCAATTGTTGGCGATAATGTTTTTACACAAACTGCCGGAATCCATGCGGATGGAGATAACAAAAACAATTTATATTTTAATGATTTGCTTCCGGAACGTTTTGGAAGAAAACGTAAATATGCCTTAGGCAAAACTTCAGGAAAAGCCAATATCGAAAAGAATCTTCAGGAATTAGGTTTAAAACTAAACAACGAAGATTTAAAATTGGTCACACAAAGAATCATTGAATTAGGAGATAAAAAGGAAACTGTTACTAAGGAAGATCTTCCATACATTATTTCAGATGTTTTGGACAGTCATACTTATGAAGATAAAATCACAATAGAATCGTATGTATTAATGCACTCAAAAGGAATGCGTCCCTCAACGACTTTGCTCCTAAAAATTGATGATGAAATCATTGAGGAAAACGCACAAGGAGATGGTCAGTTTGACGCTTTTATGAATGCTTTGTCAAAAATCTATAAAAGCAAGAAACTAACACTTCCAAAACTGATCGATTATGCGGTTCGAATCCCGCCAGGAAGTAGCTCTGACGCATTATGCGAAACAATCATTACCTGGGTAAACAACGGAAAAGAATTTAAAACCCGTGGTTTAGATTCAGATCAAACAGTTGCCGCAATTATAGCAACTCAAAAGATGCTGAATGTAATTCCGTAAGGTTCTAAGTTGCTAAGACTCTAAGGTTCTGATAAAAAAATTAGGATCTCAGCAACTCAAAACTATGAAAACATAAAAAACAATTATAAATTAAAATTCTGACCAGCTAAGAAAAAAACTTAGTAACTCAGAATCTTAGAAACTCAAAAAAATGAATTTTAACATAGCCCTTTTAGCAGGAGACGGAATTGGTCCTGAGGTAATTAATGAAGCAGTAAAAGTATCTGATGCAATTGCAAAAAAATTCAATCACGAAATAACATGGACACCAGCTCTTACGGGAGCTTGCGCAATTGATGCCGTTGGAGTTCCTTATCCTGATGAAACTCACGAAATTTGCATGGCAGCCGATGCTGTTTTGTTTGGCGCTATTGGACACCCAAAATACGATAACGATCCAAGCGCACCAGTTCGCCCTGAGCAAGGATTATTATTGATGCGTAAAAAACTAGGTTTGTTTGCTAACGTGAGACCTACTTTTACATTTCCTTCTTTAATCGACAATTCTCCTTTAAAAAGAGAAAGAATCGAAGGAACGGATTTAGTTTTCTTAAGAGAATTAACAGGAGGTATTTACTTTGGAGAAAAAGGAAGAAGAGACGGCGGAGAAACTGCATTTGACAATTGTGTTTACACAAGAGCCGAAGTTCAGCGTTTAGCTAAAAAAGGTTTCGAATTAGCGATGACTCGTAGCAAAAAATTATGTTGCGTTGATAAAGCAAACGTATTAGAAACTTCACGTTTATGGAGAGAAACTGTTCAGGCAATGGAAAAAGATTATCCTGAAGTTACTGTTTCTTATGAATTTGTTGATGCTGTTGCAATGCGTTTAGTACAATGGCCAAATTCTTATGATGTATTAATTACTGAAAATCTATTTGGAGATATCTTAACTGACGAGGCTTCTGTAATTTCAGGTTCAATGGGATTAATGCCTTCTGCTTCTGTTGGAGAACATACTTCTTTATACGAACCAATTCACGGATCTTATCCGCAAGCAACAGGATTGAATATTGCTAATCCTTTGGCTACTATTTTATCTGCAGCCATGATGTTTGAAGATGCATTTGGTCTTAAAGATGAAGCCGAAGCAATTAGAGCAGTTGTAAACAAATCACTAGAAGAAGGAATTGTTACTGAAGATTTAGCTGCAAAAGGAACTAAAGCATACAAAACCAGCGAAGTTGGAGACTGGCTTGTAGCGAATCTATAAAAAAGTTTAAAGTTTATTTTGTTTCAGGTTTCACGTAGAGGCGCACAGCAGTGCGTCTTTCCTTTGTGTTAGATGCACTGCTGTGCATCTCTACGAAGAAACAAAATTTACCGCATAAAAAAAGGGATCAACTTTCGTTGATCCCTTTTATATATTTAGAAAAAAATATTAATATCCTCCTCTGTTACCACCACGGTCATTTCCACCACGGCTGTTTCCTCCACCATAACCACCGCGTGAATCTCCACCACGACTGTTATTGTTGAAGCTTCTTCTTTCGCCTTCTGGTTTCGGTTCAGATTTATTAACCACAATTGCACGACCTTGAACAGTAGCTCCGTTCAATTCATCAATTGCTTTTTGAGCTTCAGCATCGTTTGGCATCTCTACGAAACCAAAACCTTTGCTTCTTCCTGTAAATTTATCAGTAATGATTTTAACTGAATCTACTGCTCCGTAAGCCTCGAAAGACTCTCTTAAATCTGCTTCCTCAATACTGAATGGAAGGCTTCCAACAAAAATGTTCATATGTACTTATTTATAATAATATAGCAAATGTACTCTTATTTTTCTGTAATCTACTATATATTAGTTTATTTATGTTTTTATTTTGATTTAAAAAAATAAAAAACTAACAAAAACCAATCTGTCAGAAATTATTTTACTAATAAAGTATAATATTGCCTAGTGTAGCCGGTACTTTATAAAACACACCTTCTGTAAAAGTTATTTTTGGGTTTTCAGTATCACTTGTGTTTTGATTTATTGCATTAAATTTAAATGTCCCTGAAATAGTATTACTTTCTATATCGTATTCTGTAATAACAATTTGACCACTCCCAACTCCTGCACCTGTAGAAAAAACAGCAGATTGAGACGGAAGCGTATTTGAATAAGATGCTTTTGAATCCTTATTAATACCCAGAATATAAGTTCCTTTTACCGGTGATGCCGTTTGTAGAATCACTTTTTCATAGCCCAAATTACCCTCAATAATCATACTGGTATTGACTCCCTTATATGCTTTATAACTTTGAGCTCTCCAAAAAACATTATTTTTCAATCCCTGAAAGGCAGGAGTATTAAATTTTACATCTTCAGTACAAGATGCAAACATCAAAATCGTAATTAACAGGTAAATGTATTTTTTCATAAAGCAATGAATTTGTGGCAAAAATACCTTATTTGACTTAAACAATGAAAATTTAAGCTCTAAAACAGCCTAAAAATCACAAAAAGCTGATTAAAATATTTTTAATAAAGTTTGGAACACATAATTCATAAAAAAACTATATCTTTGCGCCCTTAATTAACAGAGGTCGAGTACCTCAAAATTTAATCATAAGATTATGTCAGTAAAAATTAGATTACAAAGACACGGTAAAAAACAAAAACCTTTTTACTGGGTTGTAGCTGCAGATGCACGCTCAAAAAGAGATGGTAAATACTTAGAGAAAATCGGTACTTATAATCCAAACACAAACCCTGCAACTATCGAATTAAACATTGATAGTGCTGTAAAATGGTTACACAATGGTGCACAACCAACTGATACAGCTAGAGCTATTCTTTCTTACAAAGGAGCTTTATTGAAACACCACCTTGATGGAGGTATTCGTAAAGGTGCTTTGACTCAAGAGCAAGCTGATGCTAAATTATCTGCTTGGTTAGATGCTAAAGCTGGAAAAGTTGATGCTAAAAAAGACGGTTTAACAAAAGCGCAAGCTGATGCTAAATCTAAAGCTTTTAAAGCAGAACAAGAAGTTAATGCTAAACGTTTAGCTGCTGCAGCTCAAGCTGAAGCTGATGCTATCGCTGCTGCAACTCCTGCAGTTGAAGAAGAAGTTGCTGAAGTTGAAGAATCAACTGAAGAAGCTCCTGCTGCTGAAGAAAATAACGAAACAACTGAAGCATAATTATATTTAGCGGGAATGCGTAAAGAAGATTGTTTTTATTTAGGTAAAATCGCTAAAAAATTTAGTTTCAAAGGTGAAGTTCTTGCCTATTTAGACACGGACGAACCTGAGTTATACGAAAATCTGGAATCAGTGTTTGTTGAATGCAACAAACACTTGGTTCCTTTTTTTATCGAAAAAAGTTCTTTGCACAAAAACGATTTTCTTAGAATTCGTTTTGAAGACATGAATACCGAAGAAGATGCAGATGCCATTATGGGTAATGCCATTTATCTTCCTTTGAATATGTTGCCAAAACTTTCCGGCAACAAATTTTATTTCCATGAGGTTATCGGTTTCGAAATCGAAGACCAGCGTTTAGGCGTTTTTGGAAAAATTGCTGCTGTAAATGATACAACGGCACAACCACTTTTTGAAGTTTTAAATGGTGAAGTCGAAATGTTAATCCCTATGATTGATCATTTCCTTGTAAAAATTGACCGCGAGAATAAAAAAGTGATCATGAACCTTCCGGAAGGATTGGTAGAGATGTATCTTTAAGTTTTAAAATTCCAAATTCCAATCTGAAAAGTAAATTTCATTTTTTTTTAAATTCCAAATTTCAGTAGAAAAGATGTTTTCTTAAATATATTTGAAAGAAAAAACCCTCATTTAAATCTATTTTACTACTTTTAAATTCCATTATATATTGGAATTTAAAAATTGGATTTTATATGCCTAAGCCCTACGATTTAGAAGAAAGAACTTTCTTATTTGCAAAAGAGTGTCGAATTTATATTAGAACTTTAGCAAAAACAACATCAAATATTGAAGATGGCAAACAGTTAGTAAGATCCTCTGGTTCTGTTGGAGCAAATTACATTGAAGCAAACGAAAAACTGGGAGATAAAGATTTAATTTTTAAACTTAAAATATCAAGAAAAGAAGCGAAAGAATCTAAATTTTGGTTGAGATTACTGCACGACTTAAATCCAGAACAAATAATTTTTTCAGAATCTTTATTATTCGAAATAGAAGAATTAAGAAAAATACTATCCGCAATTATTACCAAAACATCAAAATAATTAATTAGGATTTTAATCTTATTTTTACACCTTAAATAAAATATTTTATTCCGCTTTACACTTGGACTTGGAAATTTCTTTTTTAAGTTTGGAATTTGGAATTTAAAAAAATTGGAATTTACTATCTATGTTTTCATTCAAACAATTTTCAGTTGCACAGGATCGATGCGCTATGAAAGTAGGAACAGATGGCGTTTTATTAGGCGCATGGGCTCCTGTAAATCACAATCCGTTTAGTATTTTAGATATTGGCGCAGGAACCGGAATCATTGCTTTGATACTGGCTCAGCGAACTCATGCTGAACAAATTGACGCACTTGAAATTGATGAAGATGCTTATGAACAAGCAGTTGATAATTTCGAAAACTCTCCTTGGGGCGACCGTTTATTTTGTTTTCATGCCGGTTTAGATGAATTTATTGAAGAGCCGGAAGATGAATACGATTTAATTGTTTCCAATCCTCCTTTTTATGCTGAAGATTATAAAACCGAAAATGAACAACGCGATTTAGCCCGTTTTCAAGATGCAATGCCTTTTGAAGAATTAGTCGAAGCAGCTGATTTATTACTTTCTGAAAATGGAATATTTGCCGTTATTCTCCCATTCAAAGAAGAAGAGAGCTTTATTTCTTTAGCCAAAGAATCAGAATTATATCCAATAAAAATCACCCGCGTAAAAGGAACTCCAACTTCACCAATAAAACGCAGTTTATTGGCTTTTAGCCGAAATGAGAATCCAGAAATCGAAATCGATGAGTTAACGATCGAAATAGACAGGCACGTTTATACTCCGGAATATATTGAATTGACTAAAGAGTTTTATTTAAAATTCTAAACCTGCTCAAAAATACTTTTGAACTGATATAGAATCCTTTCTATCAATCGTAAATCTTCGGTTACAATTTCAGCGCTTCCTTTCATTTCCTGCTGAAAAACGATTTGCTTTTTATATGAAGTCAGCAATCCGCTTGGAAGAGCTACATCCAATAATAAATTTCCGTCTTTATCCGGAACTAACGAAATATTTCGAATCTTTCCTTTCAGGACACCAAACTCCCGATCAGGAAAATTTGCTAATCTGATATTTACAGTTTGCCCCACTTTTATTTTTCCGGAATTCAACGCCGGCGCTTTTACTTTTCCAACAAAACCATTTTTTGTATCCGG